>CAMBEQ010000011.1 GCA_945865545.1 Sediminibacterium ginsengisoli
AAGCCATTTTCTTTGTTTTAATGTTTTGTTCTTAACTAAAATTTATTATTTTTGCCACCCTTAAAAGGAACACTCCTCCTTAGCTCAGTTGGTTAGAGCACATCACTGTTAATGATGGGGTCCTCCGTTCAAGTCGGAGAGGGGGAGCACTCAAGAAAAGCCTTGCATTTTGCAGGGCTTTTTTATTGGTTATCATTTACCTGCGTATAAATACGCTGATTTCACATCATTAAATGCTTCATATTTGTATTCGCTATTGATTTGTGCTAATATGTACATATATTTGTACATAAATATGTAATTATGTTATCTACCACACTTTCAGATTTTCGTAAAGAAACCAAGCAATACCTTGATAAGGTTACCAATGAGCATGAAACCTTAATTATTAATAGAGGTAAAGACATTGGCGTTGTAATCATTTCTTTAGAGGAATACAATTCCATGAATGCAACATTACACGAGATGTCCTCTAAAAAAAATATGGAAGTTTTAGATGCGTCTATAAAGCAATTTAAAGATGGCAAAATGAGGGAGCGTAAATTAATAGAATAATGAGATATATCTTTATAGACATGGCTTGGGATGAATATCTTTTTTGGCAAAAAAATGATAAACAGAAAATTAATAAAATAAATGAACTGTTAAAAGATATTTCAAGAAGTCCATATGAAGGTATAGGTAAACCAGAGGCATTAAAATTTAATTACGCTGGTTATTGGTCAAGAAGAATTGATGAAGAACACAGATTAATTTACAAAGTTGAACAAGATGAGATTCAAATTTTAAAATGTAGATTTCATTACGATTAAGCATAAATGTCTATTTTTTCTATGTAAATTTGAGTATGAAAGTTCAAGAAGTTAATTACATAGCTGATTATACCATTAGCATCAAGTTTGATGATGGTATTTCTGGAACCATTCAATTAAACGATTTGGTTCAAAAGGGCATTTTCAAAGTGCTTCAAGATCAAAACCAATTTGCTAAGGTTTATACAAATGGTTATTCAATTGCTTGGTCAAATGAACTTGAAATTGACGCTACTAAAATTTATTGCGATCTAACTGGTAAAAATTTTGGAGAAATCCTCAGTCCAAAATTGACTCATCCAATAAATTAGTTATGATTTTTTTTGTAAGAGGAGAATATTTGTCGATCTACTTTATTTTTCACAAAATCTTTGGTATTAAAAGACAGCTCAATCATAGCAATAGAGGCAGCTAATCTTTCTTCAATAGTTTTATCAAACCAAAATTGGTAATCAATATTCTTATCCTTAGACATATTTCTTGATGCATATGTGTCAACATCAACAAAAGTTTTTTTCATAGGATATATTATTTATTATAAAGCTAATTAAAATTAATAATCCTAGGACAATAACAACTCAGCAGGTATTTTTAGTTCTTGATGAAAAAACTTGGCCAGCTCAAGGGTTAATGGCTTCTTTTTGTTTAGTAAAGAAGATACGTAACCTTTGCTACCTACCTTACCAACAAGGTCCTTATTTTTCAATCCCAGCTCATTCATTTTTAATTTAATGGCATCAATAGGATGCGGAAGTGGAATGGGATAGTTGGCATTTTCATATTGTTTAATTAATAGAAGTGCTACTTGTAGTTTCTCACCTTGCGGGTTATTTGATTTAACCTTATTCTCAAACTGAACATCTACCCAATCAAGGCATTGCTTATACTGTTTTTTAGTTTTAATGATTCTCAGTTCCATATTCAAGTAGCGTTCTTCGGGTGATATTATTAAACACAAAATTAAAGATAATAAGTTTACTAATAGAAAACTTTCTAAATTCAATCTATTTTGAAAAAGCTGCAACTTTGGTGCTAAAGGGTAGCACAAAAGAAAAGCCTTGTCCCGAGAAATCGGGACAGGGCTTTTTTATTGCCTATCAGTGAGTTAGGGAACTTACCTACTGTGTATAAATACGCTGTTTTCTTTTCATTTTCCTTCAGATATTCATTTTTAATAAAGTACATGAAATATTTTATTAAAGTTCCATTTTAAGTTAACTTTGTAAACGAAGGATTTGATGAATCAAGTAAGAAAGCTGGTTTTTTATAGAAATCATTTTCATGATTTTTTTGATAAGCAATCTGAGAAAGCTAAAGAAAAAATTGATTACGTTTTATTCTTACTAACTCATATAGATAAAGTTCCTGAGAAGTTTTTAAAACATTTAGAAGGACAAAAAGGATTGTATGAAATAAGGGTTGAACATAGCAGCAATATTTTTAGAATATTCTGTTGTTTTGATAAAGGGAAAATTGTTGTTTTATTAAATGGTTATCAAAAGAAATCACAAAAGACTTCCCTTAAAGAAATTGAGATGGCGAATAAATTAATGAACGAATATTTTAGTACTACTAAATAAATAAGTAATGGCAAAGAAAGAAAATAATATTACAAATTTTAATGAGCATTTAACTGGACGTTATGGTGATAGAGGATCTGAGAAGAGAACTGAATTTGAAATTAAAGCAAAAGCCTTTCTTATAGGAGAGTTAATAAAAGAAGAAAGAAAAAATGCTAAAATGACGCAAGAACAATTGGCAGATAAGATTGGTGCAAAAAAAAGTTTTATCTCACGAATTGAAAATGGCAAAACAGATATTCAACTTTCTACTTTATATAGGTTGCTTGAATTTGGACTAGGTAAAACTGTTGAGGTTTCTGTTAACTAATACTACCTATACTTGACGTCGCAATTTGCGACTTCAAGTTGCAACTTTGTTGGGTTATTGGCATTACAACATATTTTCTTCACTATTTTTTTCTAAATAGAGACATTTCTTTAATTTTGGTCTAAATCAAATAGACACAAAATGAACGCACCTTTCAGCAAGTACCTCTACATTGGATTTTTATTATTAGGCTTATACCAAGCCATTTTCTCTAAAGACTATATTCAAGCAGCAGCATCACTGGGTATTGGCTTGGCATTTGATCCATTCAATCCAGAACAAAAATGGAATGACAGACCTACTCGGCAAAAGGCGGTTTTAATCATTCATCTTGCTTTAGTAGCAGCCATGTTTGGATTTGGCGTTGGTTTGAATGACAAATAACCTTCCTTTAATTTGAACTTAAATTATTTTAAAATCAACAAAGTTTGATGCGGCTTGCCTTATTGCATTAATTAGCAATAAGAAATTTATTTACATCTAACCAATAGATGAATGAATCAAACCAACGGTTACTTGTTTTATTTGGATTGCCTAAGCCAAAGCCATGCCCTCCATTTTGATATAAATGAAATTCAACTGGTCGACCAGCTTTAAACCAAGAATCAATTACGCCAAATTGGGAATTAAATAAAAAATCATCGGAGGCAATTACATTAAACATTGGAGGAGCATTCTCGGGTACTTTCACTGGACCTATTCCTCCATAAATTGGACCAATAAAAGCAAGCTTCATGGTTTTGGAATTTAGTGTTGCATGCATTGTAAGTCCTGCTCCTGCAGAAAAGCCAATCATTCCAATTCTTTTTGTATCAATGCCCCATTCACTCGCGTTTTTTACTATCATAGCATAGGCGGCTTCAGCATCCTCAAGTTGATTGGAAAGATCCATTTGAAAGGGAGTAGAAGGGGTCGTCTTTTTTGAAGTATCATCAGTTTTTTGTGGTGCAGGACGTGGGCGGTTCATCCATGCTGTAAATTCATCCAAAGATGCTACAGTGGGAAATAATCTATATTTTAAAACAAATGCAGCTATTCCTTTTTTAGCAAGTGCCTCGGCTACTTCCCATCCTTCATTACCCATGGAAAGCCATCGATATCCTCCGCCGGGAGCAACAATAACAGCAGCTCCAGTTGCTTTTCCTTTTTCAGGTAGGAAGGGCGTTAAAGTAGCTATGGAAATATTTCTTGCCATTGGGTCACCCCATTGGCGAAACCAAGATTCTGGTGCAGGCTGATCCTTCACAGATCCTGTGCCTAATAAAATTGCATTGGGCTCTTTAGGAGCATCAAGAGGGTAAATAGTTCCATCCTGAGCATATGTATTTAATGCGAAGCATTGAAAACTTAGTAGAATAAATAGTTTGTAAATTTTTTGCATGATGTTTCAATAAGTTTTTTGGTCTAATAATTTTACTTTAATGAGTGAGGGAATCACATAATGAAAATACAAATTAATTATGTATTTTTTATTTATTTAATGAATCAGAATTGGGGAAGCAATTTTGACATTGAATGCTTTCAAGTAATTAAACCAGTCTGAAGCAGAAAGAATGTCACCTGCTTTATCCCAAGTGGCGCCCTTATAATAAATTAAGGGTTGATTTGAATTGCTTTGAACTATAGAAAGTAAATGACCTTTAGTTAATGTCATTTTATTTTTAATGGATGGTATGATACAAGCCACTCCTATAGTGCCGTCCTTTCCATGCGTTGGCTCCCAATAACCTAATACACCTTTTTGTTCATCTAAATACATGGTACCTGCATCTGCCCTTCTTGAAATTCCGATGGCTAATGGAAGTGGTTGGTTTTTATTAAATGAATACACAACACTTACTTTATTTAATTGTGCTCCTGCATCTAATGAAATAGATTTTATTAGTGATACCGCATCACCATCTATATTCCATGTATCATAGCTTAATTCAAAACTACTTCTCAGTGGGCCATTATCCAACACTTTCCAACTTGAATAATTTTTGGGGTACCAAATTGAATCTTTACTATAAGGGGCAATATCTCCCGCTCCTAAAAAATAGCCAACATGATAATAATCTAATCCATCTCCATTGTCCTCATGGTAGTTATTTGTTTTATACCATTCATTGATAATCATTTTTTTAGTTCTTTTAGACCAGACATCAGTACCATATGCGTTTTCATTAGGAGTTTGTTCCAATGCCTTTCCATACATTCTAAATGCAATTTTATCATTTTCCCATGCAAAATCATCTTTGCGTTCTGGGACAAATCTGCAATAAGTTTTTGTTTCAAAAATAGGTCTGGTTCCTTTTACAAGTTGGATGGCGATGTTTGTATGAGCGGATATACTTACCTGTACTAATAAATGTTGAATGACTTTGGTTCCTTTGTATTCATACTGGTAAACGATGGGTGCTTTTGTTTTTTTATTGATAATGACTAATGCTGATGTATCAATATTATTATATTTTGAAAGAATGGTATTCCATGGAATTTCAACTACCTCATTATTTCTATCAATGTTAGATGTGTTGGTTAATACAATAGTGGCTTGACCAAAAACAAGGGAGCTCAACAATATGAAAATTGTAAACAATAAAATATTTTTCATTCAATCAAATTTAATAATCTACTGCGTAGTCTTTTTGAAATGGTTTTCCACTCCATGCTTTTCTTTGCGTCCATTCGGTAAAGGGGTTGGTCCAAAATTCATGCGTGGCTTCTAAGCCTAGGGGTAAAAAAGCCAATGAAGTTAAATACATACTGCCTGTATTAGAATAAGAGTCGGTAATGGCTTCCTGTTGATTGCCAATAAAACCAAGTGTAAGCCAGCCTTCCTTTGTAAATGTACTTGGGATAAAAATATTTTTAAAAACTGCAGTCAATGCACTTCTTACTTGCGCAGGTGCTATAGGTGTAGGCAGTTGATTGTCTAATGCTAATTTGGCCAATGGTTGAAAGGCACCCACTCGGTAGGTAGAGGATCGGCCTACCACGACAAAAGTACCTTCTGGTGAAATAAACCTTTCTTGAAAGGTAGCATAGCGTTGCATTCTTTTATAGGCTATTTCATATTCAGAAGAAGGTATGCGGTTTTTTATTCTATTTACACGCAGTATTTCTACCAACATAGGCTGTATCACAAATCCATTGTAATGATCAAAATGAAATTTTTCCCCATCCGAATACCATCCATCTCCTACATACCAGGATTCTATTTTTTTAATTCCTTTATCTATTCTGTCCGCATCAAATGGCTTATCAATGAATAATAAAAAACTTTCAATCATCGCTGCAAACAAAACCCAATTATTATTTGGGGGTTCTATTTTTCTTAGCTCCGTAAATTCTTTAATATAATTTTCTTTCGTCTTTTGACTTAGTGGCTCCCACAAAACTTTTGGTGCAGACAAAAGGGCTTGTGCTATAAATGCTGCATCAACCAAAGGCTGTCTATCCTTAGGGTTTCCCCAATATAAATAATCAGAACTATTAGGGTCCACTGCATTGGCTAAACTCTGCAAACTTTGTTCTTTTAATTTATTTCTTATTGCTGTTTCTTTTATAGCATCCTTAGTAGTATTGTTATCAGGTAAGGATAAAAAAGGAGCAATGCCTACTAATAATCTTCCAAATGCTTCCATGTAGGCTACTTGAGTATTAAGATTACCCCAGGTGGGACTATAAGCCACTTTCATTTTTAATTTCAATTCACCCTTATTCATATTCTCTAAAACAGGAGTAGCTATTTTATCTAAAAGGCCCACCCAGTAAGCACGATCCTGTGCTCCAGTAGTTTCTTTTTGATTGCTTACGATTGTTGTGGCAGCCAGTGTATTAGCCGCAGGGATTAAGCCTAATGTACTTAACAAGGAGGACCACTTTAAAAAATTTCTTCTTTCCATATAATTGCTTCAATTAATAATATGGCTTTATGCTTATAGCCCATAGAAATTATTTATTTAAATACCAATCTTTATATCTTTTCAAAGCTTCTAACAAATAGTAATCTGCATAAACCAAAGGCACGTCTATTTCTGAATTCAAGGGCAATGCACCTACGCAATGTTTTATTAAGAAACCACCATTCTCTCCCACTTTTGCAAGATAGGTATCGCTGGATAAGGATTCCATCATTTTAACTCCAGCATTTATAAATTCATTTTTTTCCTTCCCAGTAGTAAATTGTCCTAATTCCATTAGCGCAGAAGCGGTAATGGCTGCAGCCGAAGCATCTCTTTTAGCAAGGGGTTGAAGGCCTGCATCAAAATCCCAATAAGGTACTTTGTCCTCTGGCATATTAGGATGATGTAAAATAAATTTTGCTATATTTTTTGCAAAATTTAAATATTTAATATTTTTCGTATCACGATACATCACAATAAATCCATACAAACCCCAAGCTTGTCCACGCGACCAAGCCGATGTATTGGCGGCTCCTTGATGGGTTGCTTTTTTTAATACTTTACCAGTTTCTAGATCATAATCTACCACATGATATGAACTAAAGTCGCTTCTGTAATGATTTTGGATGGTGGTATTGGTATGCGTTTCTGATATAGCTTGGTATTTGGGATCTCCTCCATGTTGGCTTACCCAATTCAACATTTCTAAATTCATCATATTATCCACAATAACAGGACAATTAAAATATTGATTCTTATTCCATGATTGAATGGATTTCATTTTTGGTTTATAGCGAGTGGCTAAAGATTCCGCCGATCTAAAAATGATTTGCTTGTATTTCTCGTCTTTAAATAATCTGTAGGCATTACCATAACTGCAGTACATCATAAATCCTAAATCATGATTCTCTGTGAATGTTTGGTTGGATTCGATCACTTTTAAAGCACGTAAGGCTTCTGCTTTAATGGTTTCGTCATGTGTTTGTTCAAAGATGTATAATAGAGATCCAGGATAAAAGCCTGTACACCACCAAGTAATATGATTTAAAATAAGTTTATTGGTTGCTTTATCATAGGATTGAGGCAAGCTATCCTTGGGCACTTGCTTCATCATATACAAATATTGATTTTTTGCAAGGGTATAGTTATCGGTAATTAGTTTACTCATGACTTGATCTCTCTTACTCGTTTGAGTAAAGCCAAGGGTACTTAACAAAATAAATAATAATAGCAGGGGTTGTTTTAAGTTCATTAGTTTAGTTTTAAAAATAAAATTTACCTTTATTAATAGGGAGGCCAAAATTTGCTGTAGTAATGTAGCAAAAAACTGGCAAATTAAAAAGTTTTTATACAGTAATTAGTAAAAATATTCTATATGCAAATAAGGTTTCAGCATAGTCCATTAGAGACTAGCAAAATGAATACTGCTGAATTACGTTCTAATTTTTTAATACAGCTGCTAATGCTAGCCGGCGAAATAAACTTAGTCTATTCTCATTATGATAGAATGATTGTAGGGGGTGTAATGCCTACCAATAAAAATATTGATTTGTCCAATGAAGAAGAATTAAAAGCTGAGTTTTTCTTAGAACGCCGCGAGCTAGGGATTATCAATATTGGCGGTAAAGGAAAAATAATAACCGATGGGGTAGAATATGAAATAGAAAAATTAGCATGTTTGTATGTTGGAAAGGGTACCAAAAAAGTAATTTTTTCTAGTGTTGATGAAAAGGACCCCGCTATGTTTTATTTATTATCTGCACCTGCACATCATGTTTATCCAACAACTAAAACGACAAAAGAACAAGCAGCACCAGTTATTTTAGGAGATTTTTCTACTTCTAATAAACGCACTATCTATAAATACATTCATAATGATGGCATACAAAGCTGTCAGTTGGTAATGGGTGTTACTATTTTAGAGGAAGGTTGTGTATGGAACTCCGTTCCGCCGCATACGCATACTAGACGAATGGAAGCTTATTTTTATTTTGATTTGAATGAGGCACATCGTGTGATGCACTTTATGGGAGAGCCTCAGGAAACAAGACATATCGTTATTGCCAATAATGAAGCTATTTTATCAGCGCCTTGGAGCATGCATTTTGGTGTTGGTACATCCAATTATGGGTTCATTTGGGGAATGGCCGGCGAGAATAAGGAATTTACAGATATGGATCCGGTTGCCATAGCTAGTATTCAATAAAGCAGCAGGGGAATATGGCAACATTCAATTCAATCATGACTTTAAGATTAGCTAATGCATCAGAAATAGATATTATTTGGTCTATTTTACAGCAAGCCATAGCACAAAGGAAAAAGGATGGAAGTGACCAATGGCAAAACGGTTATCCCAATGAGCAAAAAATTGCTAATGACATTCATAATGGAGCAGGATATGTCGTTGTTAATAATGATACAATAGTGGCTTATGCTGCCATCATTTTTGGCATAGAACCTACCTATAATGAAATTAAAGGGAAATGGCTTTCCGATGGAAATTATGCCGCTGTTCACCGCGTAGCCACTTCTGATGAATTTAAAGGAAAGGGAATAGCCACTCAATTATTTTCAATGATTGAAGCTTTGTGTATTGATAAAAATGTATTTAGCATTAAGGTGGATACTAATTTCGACAATGTACCCATGCTTAAAATTGTAAAAAAATTAAATTATACCTATTGCGGCGAAATATTCGTTAGTGGTTCTTCTAGAATGGCGTATGAAAAATTATTAAAGGAACCAAATAGTATTAATCAATCATCATCAAAATAATTATCATGAAATATATTTTATTTTTTTTCATAGCCCTTTATAGTAATTGTGTCTTTGCTCAAAAAACAGTCATTACCAACTTACCCTATTATCCAAAAAATGATACGAGTGATGCCTATAAAAAAAGTCAATGTAAATTAGATATCTATATTCCTAATAATAATAAATCATTACCTGTTATTGTTTGGTTTCATGGAGGCGGTTTAACAGCGGGGACTAAAGCAATTCCTGAGGAATTAAAAAGCGACAAATTTATTATCGTTTCTGTAGAATACAGATTAAGTCCCAAAGTGCATTCGCCAGTTTATATTGAAGATGCCGCGGAGGCTGTAGCTTGGGTATTTAACAATATTCAACAATTGGGTGGCGACACGAGTAACCTATTTTTATCGGGTCATTCTGCAGGAGGCTATTTGGCGATGATGTTAACTATGGATGAATCATGGTTATTAAAAAGAAACATTGATGCCAATAAAATTAAAGCTATTATCCCTTTAAGCCCACAAGTAATTACACATTTTACCATTAGGGCGGAAAGTAAAATAAGTGAAATTCAACCAGTGATTAACGAGTTAGCGCCGATGAATTTTATTAAGTCAAATACACCTACTATTATTGATATTACGGGCGATAGAGAATTGGAACTATTTGGAAGATATGAAGAGAATGCCTATTTTGCAAGAATGATGAAATTGGCTGGAAATAAAAAAATATCACTTTTTGAATTACAAGGATTTAATCATGGCGCCATGCTACTTCCAGGAATTCATTTAATGTTTCAAGAAATAGATAAAATTTTAAACAATAAATAAATAAATGAAAATGAAAAAAATAATCATCTTATTCTTCCTAGCATTTACTACAAGCACATTGATTGCGCAAGACTTAACCCAAGGACTTTGGTACAATGAAAAGAAAAGTGCAAAAGTTCAATTTTATCTACAAGGAGATAAAATGTTTGGTAAAATAGTTTGGCTAAAAGATCCTTTATTAAATGGAAAGCCAAAACTAGATAAAAGTAATCCCGATGCGGCACTAAAAGTGAAACCCTTATTAGGATTAGTCTTTATGAAGGCTTTTACAAAAACTGAAAAAAATATTTGGGAAGAAGGTACTATTTATGATCCAGAGAATGGTAAAACTTATCAATGTAAAATAACGATTGTCTCGCCTACTCAATTAGACGTACGTGGCTTTATAGGCTTTTCAATTATGGGAAGAACTTCTCATTTTACCAAAGCCGATTAGACACTGGATGAAGAAGTAATATCTATAATTATTTCCTTTATTCAAACATAAAAACGATGAACATGAAAAAAGTATTATTAATGGCATTGGTTGTTTTTTTTGGAATGGCAATAGTATCAAAAGCCCAAAATGCTACAGCTAAGCAGGGAGAAAAAATATTTCTTGAACATGCAGATGATTGCCTGCTTATTATTGAAAAAGAAGCACAAAGCATCGGCATCAAAGGCGTTGCCATTATGGCATTTATACCAGGTGATTCAACAATGGCTTGGGTATCAAAAATGAAAGTGGAAGGAGCTTTAACAAGAGATAAAATGAATTTCCTTGCTATCGCTAATTCCAAATCTTCAGAAATGGCGCTTACCTTAAAAAATAGTGGTAGTGGTGTAAGGCCGCTTTTACATGGTGAATTGGGATACCCAGGTGGGGTGATCAAAAAAGTAAATGTTGGTTATATCCTTGCCGCTTTTTCTGGTGGTCGTTCTGAACAAGATGTGGTGGCAGCAAGCAAAGGCTTGGAGGAATTATCGAAATACTTTTAAGAATCAATGATGTGCGTGATCGTTTTTATAATGTTTCAATAATTCATCGCCTCCAAAGTCATTTTGAAGATCTCGAATCACTGAATGTACGTGATTGGCATTATTTTGTGTGTTATCATATTCTATCAAAAAGGTAGGACCTTGAACACGATAGTAAGTGCCCTTGCCCATCATTGAATGACTATCACCCGCCCAGGAAAACCAAATATCTTCCAATCCATTTGCATGAATTTTTTTAAGCATTGCTTCTGCAAGTAGTTTGGTGTATCGGTTTACGTATAGGCTAATTAACTGCAACATTAATTGTTGCTGTTCATTGGAAAGTTCTTTATATCTAATTCCTTCTGGATTGTTTAGCATTAAAATTCTTTTATCAAAACTGATAATTTCTTTATAGGCAATGGAATCAATAATGGTTTTTCTAAATTGGGATTCAGTTAAAGAACTCAATAATTTAAAACCCATTTCGGTTTCCTCTTTTAATACTTGCTTCCCTTTTTGCTTCCCACTAAGCACTATGCCAGGATTGGATCCTAAAAATCCAGGCGTTCCAGAAATGAGTGTTTGCTTTGAAAAAGAAAAATTAAAAGAAATATGATGACCCTCAAATCTCCATCCCCATATAGTTTTATCTGAAGGAATTCCAAAAATAGTTATATGATAATTACCCGTGTCTCTATAATGATCTTCAGGTTTGCGCATTTCCAATTCTTTTAACAACTGATCCAATTGCATAATATCTTTTGTTTTATGAAAGGCGGCATCTCCCAAACAAGTTTTTAATAAATCAAAAGCAGCTATTTTTTGGATATTATTCATTTCATTTAAAGTGATGCCTTTTCTATCCATAGGTACAAAATGAAAATTATATCGTTCGTCTGTATCAAATGGGAATAGAGTTTCCACTTTTTGTTCTTTACTCAAAAGATCAATGAAATAATTAGCCGCATTCACCGCCTTTTGTGCGCTACTATTTAGACTCAATAGAATAAAACTGGCAACTAAAAAAATACATTGTTTCATAAAAGTGTTTATTAAGATTAACAAGTTAAGAAAAAGCGCTATATCTTTTGCTCTATTCATCACAAAACAGTAGCAAAGCAGCTTTTTATATGTTATATTCCATAAATTGCTTTGTTAACTACTCATAATGTCATTTTACTACAGATCAATTTTACGGTTATTGTTTTTTACAATGATCTCCTTTCAGGCTAATGCTCAAGAAAGCTATATAGCTAAAGGAACTGTTATTGATTATGAAACTAAGCTGCCTATTAAACAAGTGAGTGTGGTTGTTCAAAGTTTAAGAACTGGAACTACCACCAATGATAGTGGTTATTTTTCTATCCCTATAAAATCATCAAAAGTAATTATTCAATTTACTTATATTGGCTATACTAGTATTAATAAAGAGTATATTTTTTTAGCAACTACTAAGCCCTTTCTAATTGAACTTAAAAGAGAGGCCACCCCTTCTTTAGATGATGTCACTGTGAAGGCATTTAAAGAACGCTCTAAATTAAAAACCACTGAAATGAATGTGGTAAGAATAAACCCAGAATCAATAAAACAAGGCCCCATTTTATTAGGGGAGGCAGATATTATTAAAGCATTAATATTACAACCAGGTATTACAAGCACTGGAGAAAGTGCTGGAGGTTTTAATGTACGTGGTGGTAATGCAGATGAAAATTTAGTTTTAGTGGACGGCGCTCCACTTTTTAATACTTCTCATTTACTTGGTTTTTATACTTCTCTAAGTCCAGATGTGGTTCAAGATATTTCATTATACAAAGGCGGGATGCCTGCAGAATATGGTGGCCGACTTTCCTCTTTACTTACAATGAAAATAAAAAATGGGAATAAAGAAGAAATACAATACAACGGGGGTGTAGGTCCTATGAGCAGTCGTTTTTTTGTTAATGGGCCCTTGATTAAAAATAAATTAACCTTTACAAGTGGTTTCAGAACTGCTTATCCAAATTTTATATTGAATCAATTGGGTTCTAATTTTGGCAATAGCCGCGCTTCATTTTATGATGCTGTTTTAAAAGCCGAGTATACCATTAATGATAAAAATACTTTGTCTATTACTGGATACAGAAGCTTTGATAAATTTAAGTTTGATTCTACTATGGAATATCAATGGGAATCTAATTTGGTGTCTTTAAATTTTAATTCAGAATTGAATTCAAAGCTAACTTTCAAGTTTAATGCCAATCGCAGTAATTTTTTTTCTACCATCTTTGGATTGGATAAGGCATACGAATACTCACTTATTTCTAAAATAGATCAAACCCAGTTAAAACCAACATTTGTATATCATCCTGCAGAAAATCATACCATTGAAACAGGCCTAGATTATATATTATATCAAGTATCCCCAGGGGCGCAAAAACCCAATTCGGTTTCAAGTAATATCATACCCATCACTATTCCAAAGGAGCAGGGGCGAGAAATGGCTGCATTTATTAGCGATAACATTGAAGTGAATAGCAAATTGTCGATACAATTAGGTTTACGTTATGTTGGATATGATTATTTAGGACCTAAAAATGTATACCAATATGAGCAAGGGTATCCCATGTCCAAAGAAACTATTTCTGATACTATACGATATGCAGCAAATAAAATAATTAATTCTGAACAAGGGTTTGAACCTAGAATTGCTATCAAGTATAGCTTATCTGATGTATTGTCATTAAAAATAAGTTATAATAGAGGTCAACAATTTTTACATTTAATCTCTAATACGACTTCTATCTCTCCAGTTGACTTCTGGAAATTAAGTGATCCTTATATTAAAAAACAAATAGGGGATCAATATGCCACTGGTCTTTTTAGCAGCTTTGTCAATAATTTATATGAAGCATCAGTGGTAGTATATTATAAAACCACTCAAAACACCGTTCAATATAAAGACGGGGGGACGCTCTTATTGAATCCTTATATAGAAAGTGCCTTATTAAATGCTAGAGGTAGAGCCTACGGAGTAGAAATGAGCGTTGCTAAAAACTTTGGAAAAGTAACTGGGCAAGTTAATTACACTTATTCTCAAACACAAGTAAAAGTACTCAATACTTTCCCTTCTGAAATTGTAAATAAAGGTGCTTATTATTTTGCAGATATAGATAAACCGCATAATCTAGCCATTATTGCAAAAATAAAATTACAGCGAGGTTGGACATTCAATACCAATTTCATTTTTACATCTGGCAGGCCTGCTACTTTCCCAGATGGTAATTATTTATTTAATCAAAATGTAGTTTCTAATTATTCATTACGCAATTCAGATAGGCTCCCTGCTTACCATAGAATTGATGCAGGGTGGAGTTACAGTACTAAAATAAGTCCTGAGCAAAAGAAATACAGCACTTGGAACATTTCATTTTATAATTTATACATGCACGAAAATGCTTATTCTGTATATTTTAAAAATGTAAATACCAGATTGCGTGCCTACCAACTTTCAATTATTGGAAGCATCATCCCATCTATCACCTGGAATTATAATTTCTAATCCATGCAAAATCGAAATATATATATTTATTTGAGTTTAATGATGCTTTTTGCACAAAGCTGTATTAAAGAGGTTAATCCAAGCACTAGGCAAGCAGCACCAATTTTAGTGGTGGAAGGATCCATTACTACCGACTCTATCCCTTATACGGTCCAATTAACTTATTCAGGAGCGATTGTCTCTTCATCTGCTGATATTGCAGAAAGCAATTATGTGAAAGATGCCACCGTAAGTATTTCAGATAATTTAGGTAATACCACTATATTAAAATATACCATCAATGGAATTTATAAAACGAATGACCCATCTTATATTGGCAAAGTGGGCCGTAGTTATTCTATTAAAGTTCAATTAAAAAATGGAACTACCTATATTTCTACACCTGAAAAAATTAAAAATCCTATACCTATTTCTAAAGTAAGAGGCAATTTCGTGAATAAATCTGACATGTTTTTCCCAACTTATATGAGTGTTTCCATTGATGCAAAAGATCCTGGTAGCGAGGAAAATTATTATCAATGGAAATTTAATGCTTGGATTGGTAGAAAAACTAAAGGAGTCCCTTGTGGAATAGGTTGTATTATGTTGGAATATTGTTACCAGAAGTATGAAGACTACACGGTAAGATTATTATCTGACGCCTCCATCAATGGAAATGAAATCCTAAACAAAACAGTTGGGAAAACTTATATTTATTCTTATACCGATCCTCATGTTGATATTAGTCAATTAAGTTTAACAAGAGAAGCCTATCAATTTTGGAAACGATATGATGATCAATTAACAAGAACAGGCAGTGTTTTAGATCCCTTGCCCGCCTCTATCAAAGGGAATGTTTATAATCAAAGTAATGCTTCCGACTTTGCTTTGGGCTATTTTTCTGCGGCTGGGGTTACCCATAAAAAAGTGACATTAGTACCCTATGGAATTACTCCTTTTTTATTAGAAATAACTGCTAATCAATTTATGCCCACCAAAAGTGTTGCTTGCTTCTTGCATTATCCAGACGCCCTTAAATACGGTCTACCACCAGCTCCTCAAAACCCTATACCTGTAGGCTGGGAAAATGCAGAAAAAATTAAAGTAATTTGGTAAGTAAGCTGTAACTAATTAGTAGCTTAGTGAAATGAAAAAGTCACTTCTTTATTTTGTATTTGGTCTATTGATCATTTTTGAATGCCTCAGGGTTTATTTAATTATGCCAATGCCGGGAAGTCAAAAATCCAACACGATAGAATTGGCCTACTTTTTAGGGTCTAATAAAAATATAATTAGACTCATTGGGTATTTACTTTTATTATATCCATTATTCTATTTGTTCAAGAATGGAGTTAAGAAAGAGAAAGTGGTAGTTTCTATTTTATTTTTTATTTATATATCTATCTTTTACGTTTTTACCTTTCAGATGGAAGCGGATAAAATGTTTTATCAGCCAACTAATATTACTTTTCTAAGTAAAGATAAAAATAAAATTCCATCTCATAAATTAGTAATCGGCGTTGAACTTGATGGTTTTGCAAGAGCTTATCCTATTCAGCTTATTGGTTATCACCATCAAGTAAGAGATACTATAAATAATAAGCCTATCATGGTTACTTATTGTACTGTTTGTAGAACAGGAAGAGTATATAGCCCAATAGTAAATGGCAAAGTGGAAACTTTTAGATTGGTAGGTATGGATCATTTTAATGCTATGTTTGAAGATGCCACTACCAAAAGTTGGTGGAGACAATCTAATGGGTTGTGTATTGCTGGCCCATTAAGGGGACATCAATTAGAGGAAATTAAATCCACTCAACTTACTTTAAGTGCATGGGAAAGAGCACACAATAATACATTGGTGTTGCAACCTGATGAAAAATTTAAAGAGAAGTTCGAGAAAATGGATAACTATGATAAAGGAACGTCAAAAAGTGATTTAACTAAAAGAAATAGTACTTCTTGGAAAGATAAATCATGGGTAATAGGTATTCAAAATGCTGGGGTTGCTAAATGTTATGATTGGAATCAAATTGCTCGGCTTAGAATTATCCAAGATTCGATACCTAATCTACCTTTACTTATTTTACTAGAGAATGACACTGCCTCTTTTCATACCTATAGTCGAATGATACAAAATGAAACACTAAAGTTTATAAAAAAAGGAGATACTATTAGAGATATAAACACAGGGTCATATTGGAATTATGATGGATTGTGTTTAGATGGGAAGTTAAAAGGTACTGTTTTACAAAAAGTAGGTAGCTTTCAAGAATTTCTTCATTCCTGGGAGTTTTTTCATCCAAAGAACCTTCGTTACTCAAGTAAATAAAGTGGATGAAAATTTAATAAATTTTCTAAAATGTTAGTATATATTTCTTAATTTTAGTTAATGAGTCAGCCATGATGGATACTCATTTAAATTAGTGATAATACTATTAAATTATTAGTTCCTATAAACATTATAAAATAAAATAAATGAAAAATCTATTTAATGCACAATTAGCTAAAAGCTTATTCGCTTTGTGCTTATTGACACAAACAACATTGTTTGCTCAGAAAAAGGATTACACTTATGTAGCAGTTCCTTTTACACAAGTAAAAATTACAGATAATTTTTGGTTGCCAAGACTAAAATTAAATCATACAAGTACTATTCCTACCTCATTTGAGCGTTGTGAAAATACAGGAAGAGTAAAGAATTTTGAAATGGCTGCCACTAAATCAGGAAAATTTTGCACTACATTTCCTTTTGATGATACAGACATTTATAAAACCATTGAAGGAGCTTCTTTTTCCATCAGCATTTTCCCGGATGCTAAAATGGCTAAGTACATGGATTCTTTAATTGATATTGTAGCAAAAGCGCAAGAACCAGATGGCTATTTGTATACTGCTCGTACTATTGATCCTACCAATCCACACAGCTGGGCTGGGAAAGTACGTTGGGAAAAAGAGCGTGAATTAAGTCATGAATTGTACAACGCGGGACATTTATATGAAGCAGCAGTAGCGCATTTTGAAGCCACTGGAAAAAGGAACTTACTTAATATTGCTTTAAAAAATGCCGACTTAGTATGCTCTGTTTTTGGACAAGATAAATTGCATTCTGCACCAGGTCATGAAGTGGTTGAAATGGGGTTAGTTAAATTATATAGAATTACAGGTAAAGCCGAATACTTAAATACAGCTAAATATTTTATTGAAGAAAGAGGACACTTTAAAGGCTATGATGCAAGCAGTCTTGACCCATGGAAAAATGGAGCTTATTGGCAGGATCATATACCTGTAGTAGATCAAAAAGAAGCTATTGGCCACTCTGTAAGAGCTGGTTATTTATATTCTGCAGTGGCAGATATTGCGGCCTTAACCGATGACAAAGCGATGTTGGCTGCCATTGATAGTATTTGGGTGAATTTAGTATCTAAAAAATTGTATGTACAAGGTGGAGCTGGCGCCATTCCAAGTGGAGAGCGTTATGGAGATAATTATGAGTTGCCAAATTTAACAGCTTATAATGAAACATGCGCAGCTATATCAAATGTATATTGGAATCAAAGAATGTTTCAATTACATGGTGAATCTAAATACATTGATGTACTAGAAAAGATTTTATACAATGGACTTATTTCTGGAGTTCAGCTAGATGGTAAAAAATTCTTTTATACTAATGCATTGGAATCAAGAGCAACCTCTACGCATAAAAGTTTTGAAGGGGAACGTTCTGGATGGTTTGAATGTTCTTGTTGTCCAACTAATGTAACAAGATTATTGCCTTCGATTCCTGGTTATATGTATGCACAAAATGGCAGAGATTTATTTGTTAATTTATTTGTGAATAGTAGTACCACTATTAATATCAATCAAAAGCAAGTTGATATTGAACAAACCAATAACTATCCATGGAATGGCGATTTAAAATTTGTGGTATCACCTAAGAAAGGAATGGTCCCTTTTGCCTTGAAAGTACGTATTCCAGGATGGGCGCTTGAAGAAGCAATCCCTTCTGATTTATATACTTTTGGTTCAAAAGCAAATAATAAAGTAGTCATTAAAGTAAATGGGGTAGCGGTAGATTATAAAACTGAAAATGGCTATGCCATCATTGATAAAAATTGGAATAAAAATGATGTAGTAGAAATGAATTTACCAATGGATGTGCGTCGTGTTTATTCTGATAAATTAGCGGATGATATTGGTAAAGTGGCCATTCAAAGAGGTCCTTTAATGTATTGTGCAGAGTGGGCTGATAATGATGGCAAGGTAACCAATATTATACTTCCTAGTGGCAGTGCGTTTACATCAGAGTTTAATCCTAATTTATTAAATGGGGTTACTACATTAAAAGCCAACATTCAAAAAGTAGAAATAGCTAATAATCAAGTGAACACAGTTCAAAGACAATTAATTGCTATTCCTTATTATGCATGGGCTAACAGAGGAAAGGGCGAAATGACTGTATGGTTTAATGAGCAATTAAAAGATATTGATGTGATTACCAAGAAATAATCATTTCTTCATCTAACTTATAACGGCTATAGCAAAAACTATAGCCGTTATTATTTCTAGTAGTTTTAGTCTTCTTGATATTGTACATGGCTTACCATATAATTTAAAGTGGTTATTTTAAATGAAAAATAACAGGGAATAAAAAAGTCACTAAGCCAGCCCATATTCCGTAGATTGGTAAAAATACAGCAATGCATTTTTCTACCTCTTTTACTTCGGCATTTTTAAAAGCAGTTAAAAATAGCTTATAGGATACCATAAGTAAGTTGATGAATATTAAAATGTTTCCTACCAGAACCGCTACTCTATTTGGAGAGATCCCCCATTCAATGATACGGAAGCTAATGGCAGAAAGTGCAATACAATTTACTATAATGGTGAGCAGAGATAGTCCAAATAGCACTAGTATGCTTATTTTATGATTAGCGCCTTTACCGGCCTCAGCAACAGAAAAAAGTATTAATGCCATAACACCAATTAATAAGGCATTAAAAACCAGCAGTAAATTTCTATCTTGATATGGATATTTTTTAGTGATAATGATGGCAATTAAATAAATAAATAAATTTAAAAAAACCAATGGTGTAAATATTTTAGCAATTACTGGTGAAACTTTATTAATTAATTGAACATTGTTTTGAATTAAATAAGTGCCAATAAAGGGAATCGCAGCTAACCCCCATATTAAAATATATTGAGTATACAACTGTTCGATTTTTATTCCTATCAATTCAAAAAGCTGCATAGTTAGGGCGCTAAATAATAGGGTCGATAGTAATATAATAGCAGATATGACCACCATATCGCCATTGTATCGTAAAAACTGAATACGGCTATCACTATTATTTACATTATTTCCTAAAAACGAATAACCTAAAATAGACCATAAAAAAAATGGGACATGAATAAATACTAATGTAATGGAATTACTTGTATTAATATTGGGCAATAAGTTGATATAAACTGCTGCAATAATAACCATCAAAAAGGGCAGTATCCATTTTTTGAATAATATTTTTTGTTTCCAAATAAAATAACTACTTAATAAGGGAAAGACAATAAAGGAAATGTTTCTCATGAAAAAACTTTCTTTATCCAAGCCGGTAAAATTGGGAATATTAGCTATCAAGCCTGCGATGATTGCAATGATTACTACAAACCCTATTTCATTTTTTGAGCCAAGTATTTTTGTATTATTTTGATAATTTAACCTTTCGTTCCAATATTGTAAGTATATAACTTCTTTATTATCTGCATATACCTGCTCAAAATGTTCCTTAAACACTAATTTGTTCTTTCTGTATAATTTTTCAAGCCCTGCAGGGTTATTTAGATTACTAATAATTTCATCTTTCATAGTAGGTCAATTTCGGGGGATTAGCATTTAGATCTAATTGCAATTTAATTCATTTCATTTACCTTTAATATAATTATGAAAAGTTTAACTGCTATTTTAATTGGAGCCACTGGAGCCACTGGGTCTGAAGTTTTAAATCAATTATTACTGGATATAAGTTATAGTAAGGTAATTGTTTTTTCTAGACGGCCTATTGTACCAGTTCATTCCAAGCTAGAAGTTCATGTAGTTGATTTCGAGGAAATATCCAATTGGGCGTATCTTATTAAAGGAGATGTTTTATATTCAACATTAGGAACTACTTTAAAAGTAGCCGGATCCAAATTAAACCAATTTAAAATAGATTATACCTTTCAGTATGAAGTGGCTAAAATAGCTAGTCAGGCTGGAGTGGAAACCTATGTTTTGGTATCTTCCTATGGCGCTAATGAAAAAAGTAATTTATTTTATCCTCGTATGAAAGGACAATTAGATAAAGCAGTTCAAGATTTAAATTTTAAACAAATTCATATTTTTAGACCAGGAATATTAGGAAGGCAGGCTGAAAAACTGAGACCTCTTGAGAAGATAAGCATTACAATTATTAATTGGCTAAATAAGTTTGGCTTATTTCGTAACCAAAGGCCTATGCCTGTTGAATTATTGGCGCAAAAAATGATATTGGTCAGTACATTGGTTAGCCTAAACAAAACTAATATCTATTCCTTAGATAAAATTTTCGAAGTTTAATAAGAGATTGTTTCCTAGCAATATTTGACATATGACAATAACGATTCATCAGGCCACTATTAAAGACAAACTTGAACTTCAAGGGTTGGGTAAACAAACTTTTATAGAAACTTTTACCCAGCACAATTCGAAAGAGGATTGGAGCAATATTTAACATCTAGTTTTAATTTAGAAACATTAATAAATCAACTAAATAATCCTAATTCTACATTTTATTTTGCGCAAGATGATCAAAACAAAGTGGGCTATTTGAAAATTAACTTAGGCCCTGTACAAACTGAATTAAAAGACCCCCATTCACTAGAAATTGAACGGATTTATGTTTTAAAATCTTATATTGGTAAAAAGGCAGGGCAGCTATTATTTGAGAAAGCACTTGCCATTGCCAAAGCATTGAAGCTAAAATACATATGGCTAGGGGTTTGGGAAAAAAATGAAAGAGCACTCCAATTTTACAAAAAAAATGGCTTTGTTGAATTTGATCAACATCAATTTGTTCTAGGGAAGGATGTACAAAATGATATTTTGATGAAACTTACCTTGTAATTAGGCTATTGATTTAAACTAATACCATTACAATTTTACTTAAATTGGGGTATATATTAAAATCAAATATCATGAAGGGAGTTGTTACATTCATCACTGTCTTAATCCTAGTATTTATTACAGGCCTAAGTACTGCACAAAATAAAACTACTAAAGAAACAGTAAGCTGGAAGCTAGGGTTAGCCTTATATAGTTATAATGCATCTTCTTTGCCAGAAGAACTTGAGTTTGCAAAAAAATCTGGAATTAAATTTATCGAAGGTTTTTCTTTTGGAAAAGCAGGAGCTGAACTGAAGGATTCAATCATTATGACTTTGTCCCCTTCTGGCATTTTAAAAATAAAAGCACTTATCAAAAAAAGTGGTTTACAAATGGAATCAATGTATGTAACGGGTGGGAATACCATTGCTCAGTGGAAACGTGATTTTGAATTGGCCAAAGCTTTAGAATTAAAATTTGTTACAGGAGAACCTGACTTTTCTATGTTAAACAGTGTTGATAGTTTAGCAGGATTATATGGAATTAAAGTGGCATTGCACAATCATTGGAAAGGGGCTAGTCAATATTGGCATCCTGATTCTACCTTAGCTGCTTTAAAAGGGCATTCTAATTTTGGCGTTTGTGCTGATGTTCGTCATTATCCTAAAAGTGGCATTGTTCCTGAAGAGGCCCTAAAAAAATTAGCTGGCCATGTGATGGCTTTGCATTTGGCAGATATTGCCGGATACAATGATACTCAATTGAGAGATGCTCCAGTGGGTACAGGCGTTGTGAATTTTTCTAAAATTTTTGATGAATTGAAAAGACAAAACTTTCATGGCACTATTAATATAGAAAGAGACCAACAAGATTTGCCCAATAATTTAATTTCTGTACAACAAATAGTAAGCTATTATTTGAAAACTTTAGGTTTAACTCACAATTAAGTTTTAACTTTGTATTCAATGAAAAAGCTGCTCATTTTTACGCTTGCCTTTTTGGTCCTCTTATCCTCTTCTGGGGTGATGATGAATATGCATTATTGCATGGGTAAATTCATTGGGTCTAATATCAGTTTGTCTTACAATAGTGCTTCTAATTGTACGAGCTGTGGCATGGAAAAAGAGGCCAATGCTAGAAAAGGTTGTTGCCACGACAGCAAAACCCTATTAAAAAGTAGCACAGATCAAAAATTACTCAATGCTGAATTTAGACTAACTAAAATTTATCCAATTGTTTTATTCAATAATGGGTATCAATTTAAAGAACTTAAGCTTTTATCTGTAAACAATAATAGTTTCATAGCATCTTCACCGCCTTTAATACAGCGGCCTGCAATTTTTATTCGTAATTGCAGTTTCCTTATTTAAAATTTATAAGTAATTAATAATTCCATTTTATTTATTTGGAATTAAGACGGATTCCTATAAACATTTTAGGAGCTGTTTAATTTATTAAATTTCTATTGATGAAAATAATTAAGACCTTATTTTTAATATCCTTTTTGATAATATCTTTTCTTGTTCAAGCGCAAGATAGTACCCATGCTAACACTACCATTTCAATTAAGGTTTTTGGTGCTTGTGAGCAGTGTAAAAATAGAATAGAAAATGCATTGAAGATAAAAGGTATAAAAAAAGCAGTTTGGGATGTAGATGCTCAATTACTTGATTTGGTATATGACTCAACACTCATTTCTTTAAATAAAATTGAAAATAAAATTATAGCGGTCGGCCATGATTTAGAGTTTAAAAAAGCCAAAGACATTATCTATAAAGAATTACCCGCTTGTTGTCATTATAGAGATTTAGCGCAAGAGTTAAATAATAAATTAAATCATCACTTATCTGATTCGGCTTCTTTACCATTAATTCCGAACGACTCAATTAGTCAAGAAAGAGCTATTGTAGTGAGTGGGGTTGTTTTGCAGGAGAATAATAATGGAAAATTTGAGCCATTGTCCAATGCAAGTGTTTATTGGTCTGGAACAAAAAATGGTGTCTTAACAGATAGCTTTGGGGTTTTTCATATCAATTTAATGGCTTCGAATAGAAGGTTGGTGATTAGTTATGTGGGTTATAAACCAGATACTATTTCTGTAGCCAATTACAAAGACCTTAAAATTATTTTAGCATTCAAGAATCAGTTAAACGAAGTAACTGTTTTTAGCAGACCTACTGGTACTTATATTCCGTATTTAAGCATCATAAGAACCCAGGTAATGACAGGCACTGAATTATTAAAAGCAGCCTGCTGTAATTTGAGTGAAAGTTTTGAAACCAATCCTTCGGTAGATGTTTCCTTTAACGATGCTGTTACCGGCTCTAAGCAAATTCAACTTTTAGGATTAAGTGGTAATTACACACAACTTACTGTTGAAAATTTACCTGGACCAAGAGGTTTGGCTACACCCCTTGGGTTAAATTCTATTGCAGGCCCTTGGATAGAAAGTATTCAGCTTACTAAGGGGGTAGGATCGGTAGCTAACGGTTTTGAAAGCATTGCGGGTCAAATTAATGTTGAACTTAAAAAACCAGAAGCCACTGAAAGATTATTAGCCAATGTGTATATGAATGATTTTGGAAAAACAGATTTAAATCTAAACTTATCACAAAAATTAAATGCTAAATGGTCGAGTGGATTATTATTACATGATAATTTTTTTAATAATAAACAACTTGATATTAATAAAGATGGGTTTAGAGATTTACCAACAGGAAATCAATTTGGATTGGTGAACAGATACAAATTTGATAATAGTAAAGGTTGGCTAGCTCAATTTGGTATCAAGTTAATGAATGATAATAAAGTGGGGGGTGAATCGGCATTTGATCCTGCTAAAGATAAAAACACAACCAACCATTATGGGCTAGGCATTACTACAGAACGGTATGAACTTTTTGGTAAAATTGGCTATGTATTTCCACAACAAAAATATAAAAGCATTGGATTGCAAATGGCTGCCATTGATCATCAGCAGGATGCTTATTTTGGATTAACCACCTACAATGCAAAACAACAAAGCTTTTATGGAAACTTTATTTATCAATCTATCATTAATTCTACCATTCATAAATATAGAACAGGTTTAAGTTTTCAATATGACAAATACAATGAAAATTTAAATTATCTAAATTATAATAGAAAAGAAATAGTACCAGGAGCATTCTTTGAATATACTTTTACACCTACCGAGCAATTTAGCATGGTAGCGGGTCTTAGAGCAGACAATAATAATTTATTTGGTAGCTTTATTACACCACGTTTAAATGTGAGGTATGAGCCTATTAAGGGAACTACATTTAGAATAAGTGTTGGTCGGGGCCAAAGAACCGCTAATATTTTAGCAGAAAATAATAGTGTATTGGTAAGTGCAAGACAACTAGATTTTGACAACTACCCTAAAGGTGTTGGCTATGGATTAAATCCAGAAATTGCATGGAATAAAGGAATTAGCTTTGATCAAAAATTTAAATTATTTAATAATTCTGCATCTTTAGGGATTGATTATTTTAGGAATGATTTTGAAAATCAAGTAGTAGTTGATTTGGAAAATGCCAGAATGATTCATTTTTATAATTTAAATGGAAAATCTTATTCAAATAGTATTCAAGCAGAATTAATTATTCAGCCTGCTCAAAAATTAGATGTTAAAATGGCATTCCGTTATTTTGATGTACAACAAACCTATCATGGTACTTTATTGGAGCGCCCAATGATTTCAAAAAATCGAGCTTTTTTAAGTGTTGACTATGCTACTAATAATAGTTGGAAATTTAATTATACGATTACTTATAATGGAAGAAAAAGAATTAGCAATACAACTGCCAATCCAGCTCAATATGAACTGCCAGCTTATTCGCCTAGTTATGTATTAATGAATGCTCAAGTGACTAAAACAATAGGAAAGTCAAACCCTATGGAGGTGTATATGGGTGTTGAAAATGCATCTAATTTCTATCAGCAAAATCCTATTATAGCTGCAAGCACCCCTTTTAGTCCCTATTTTGATGCTTCTATGGTTTGGGGGCCCACTACTGGAAGAATGATTTATTTAGGATGGAGAATTAAGATAAAATAGTGTGTCCTTATTATTCAATTTTGGAATAGAATAAACTTTGGATAACTGAAATAAAAGAAGAGGCCTATATTATTTAAATGGTCTCGTTTGAGCGTTAAAAGGAGCTATGCTTTAATAGTTGTACCTTTACAACTACCAATTATTAAAAGACCTTATTTTGAAGTTTATAGATTTAGGATTAGACCAGCGGATTTTAGATGGCATTGATGCCATGGGTTATGAAACAGCAACACCAGTTCAGCAACAAGTGATGGTTCCTATTTTAGAAGGGAAAGACATTATTGCGGCCGCTCAAACAGGAACAGGTAAAACCGCAGCCTTTTTATTACCCTTATTGCATCGATTACTCACGGTGTCTCATCAACCTGGAGATATTAATGCGTTAATTATAGTACCTACTCGTGAATTGGCTATTCAAATTGCCGAAAGTATTGAAGGGCTATCTTATTTCACAGATGTAAGTTCCATTGCCGTATATGGTGGTGGAGATGGCAATTCATTTGTTACTGAAAAAAAAGCCTTAACCAGTGGCGTTGACATTGTGGTATGTACCCCGGGTAGAATGATTGCGCATTTAAATATGGGCTACGTAAAATTAAAGGGACTTAAGTATTTAGTGTTAGACGAAGCAGATAGGATGTTAGATATGGGCTTTAGCGATGACATTGCTAAAATCATTACTTTTTTACCAGCGGTACGCCAAAACTTATTGTTTTCGGCTACGATGCCTTCGAAAATGAGGGAATTGGCTAAAAAAATATTGCATCAACCAGTAGAAATAAATATTGCTATTTCAAAGCCACCAGAGCACATTATTCAAAAAGCATTTATAGTATATGATGCACAAAAAGTACCAGTTATTATAGATATGCTTAGTTCAAAACGCTATTCTAAAGTAATTGTGTTTTGTTCTAAAAAAATTAATGTAAAACAGTTAGCGAATAAATTAATGAATGCAAAGCTTTCTGTTGCAGAAATTCATTCCGATTTAGATCAAAAAAGCAGAGAGCAATTTTTACAAGATTTTAGAAATCAAAAAACTAATATTCTAGTAGCCACTGATATTTTAAGCAGAGGTATTGATATTGATGATATTGATTTAGTCATTAATTATGACGTACCTAATGATGGCGAAGACTACATTCACAGAATTGGTAGAACCGCTCGTGCAGCTACATCTGGAACAGCATTTACCTTGGTTGGAGAAAAAGAACAAAGCAAATTTTTAGAAATAGAAACTTTATTAGGGGCACCTGTTTTAAAAGGTAAAGTACCAGATATGTTTGGACCCACTCCCAACTATGCACCCAAGCAAAGTAGTGGAAAGAACTTTGTTCGAAGAAAATAAGCAGCCATATTTAGTACCTATATAATAATTACCAATGAAGGTTTCAGAAAAATTAAAGCAACGTGCGCAAGGATTATGTGAACTTTGTACCACAGAAGAAGCAATTACTGCTTATGCTGTTAGCCCAAAAAATAATGACAGTATTGAAAATGAGGTAGCACTCTGTACTACCTGCTTAGAAATAATTGAAGGGAAAGAAGCAGGAAATCATTGGCAGAGTTTAGCAGGAAGTATATGGAATACAGAGCCAAGTGTACAAGCATTAAGCTATCGAATACTATATGAATTAAAAGACAATGAATGGGCCAATGAAATTCTAACTTCTGTTGAATTAGAGGAGCCTATCATTACTTGGGCAGTGAGTGCATTTATAAAATCTCCAATTCATGTAGATAGTAATGGGACGGAATTACAAAATGGAGACACCGTAGTACTTATTCAAGGTTTAAATGTAAAGGGGGCTAATTTTATGGCACCTAAAGGGACCATAGTTAAGAAAATTCATTTAGTAGCCGATAATCCCGAACAAATTGAAGGGAAAGTAAATGAACAAACTATTGTACTACTTACGAAGTATTTAAGAAAATCAATGTAGTGTAAACTTTACTGTATGAATAAATTCATTTTAAGTTGTTGCTTGCTTTTAGGTGTTAACTTTTTAACTATAGCACAAAGTTCCTCACCACATCCTTTTCAAGAGGAAATAAATGCCTTTGCGAAGGCAGATAGCTTATACAGTCCTGTAAAAAATAGTATTGTATTTGTGGGGAGCTCTTCGTTTAGAATGTGGACGAATATTAATGACAACTTTCCTGGATATCCTATCATTAATAGGGGCTTTGGTGGATCTGTTTTAACAGATGTGATTTATTATGCTAAAGAAACGATACTAAAATATCAGCCAAAGCAAATTTATATTTATTGTGGTGAAAATGATATTGCTGCAGGCGAAGCTGTTTCATCCGAAATCGTATTAACGCGTTTTAAAGAGCTATTTAAAATTATTAGAACCAATTTAAACGCTTCAGTGCCTATTGTATTTGTTTCCCTTAAGCCAAGTGTTGCAAGGTGGAATATGCAAGAACGTATAGTAAAGACGAATAATCTGATCCAGCAGTATATTGCTACTCAAAAAAATGTATCATTCTTAGATATTCATAGCGCCATGTTGGATGCGAATGGCCAGGTTCTTAATGACCTATTTATAGGGGACAACTTGCATATGAATGCAAAAGGCTATCAGATTTGGCAAAAAATAATTGCCCCTACTTTAGTAAAGTAATATTTAATAAATGAAGTCTAAATAGGATCAACTTCCTCTAGAACCACCTGTTTTAATTGGCTTCTTAGTTGTACCTGTAGACTTAGTGTTGGCTTTAGCTATAAATTGAGAACTACCACCTTGAAAGTTAGTTTTTGTTGCAGTGGCAGCTTTTTTATCAGCTACTTTCTTGTTAATATGAAATCCCATAATTGATTAATTATAGGTTAAAAGTAATTAATTTTTCTTAAATAATCTCTTATTTCTAATCAAAGTCAAATGGGAGACTCGAATTTTGAGTAACTTCAGAAAGCATTAAGTAATTATAAATTTAAGCATACTATGAAAAATTCATCCAGAAATAATTTTAGTGGTTTCCCAAATAATCATACTATAAGCCCCAGACGTGATTTTTTAAAACTAAGCAGCTTAGGTTTATTGGGAACAGCTATGCCTAGTTATGCTAGTTCCTTCTTTTCACCTATCCCTAAATACCCAGCGAAGCTTTCGGTTCAATTGTATACTGTTAGAGATCAGTTTTTAAAAGATATCCCCGGTACTTTAAAAAAACTTTCTAATATAGGTTTTAAATATGTAGAAACAGCTTTTTGGCCAGAAGGTATTACCATTGAACAAGCAAGCCAATATTTAAATGATGCTGGTTTATTGGTTTCCTCTTGTCACATTGAAATTCCAATGGGAGACAAAAAACAAATTATGTTGGACACGGCGAATGCCTTTGGCAGTAATAAAATGATTTGGCATGGTTGGCCCGAGGATAAACGTTATAGTAGTTTAGAAGGAACCAAAGAACTTATCTCCATTTACAATGAAGCATCCAGATTTGCTAAAGAGAATGGTTTAGAATTTGGATTGCACAATCATTGGTGGGAATATAGAAACAAGGTGGGTGGAAAATTGGTCTATGAAATTTTATTAGAGGAACTAGATAAAGATATTTTTTTCGAGATGGATACCTATTGGGTGAAAGTGGCTGGACACAATCCAGCAAACATTATTACTAAGCTTGGTAGTCGCGCTAAATTTTTACATATTAAAGATGGCCCAGCTTTATACAATGACAAATTAGCTATTGACAATCCCGATCCTATGACCGCTGTAGGAAAGGGCACACAGAATTTTCCTGCTATTATAAAAGCAGCTAATGGGAATCCCGATTTTTTAGTGATTGAAATGGATAAAACAGCTACAGATGTATTTGAAGCCTTAAAAGAAAGCTTTGATTATATGATCAATAATAAATTAGCCATTGTTGGGTAAGTACCACTTATTAATCTAAAAACTAAGACACTGTTTTTACATAGTGTACATTACGTTCGCTTAAATAGTTCATTATAAAATTAAAGCAGGCTTCGTCCTTGCCCACTAATTCTGGAGGGAAAACACCTTTTTCAGTAAATAAATTATTAGCCAACATATTTAAAGCGCCGGTGCAGGTATAGCCTGTGGTACGGCTCATACTACTGGTTTTTGAAATAGCATCATATTCATCGTAAAGCGAATAGCAAATTGTTTTTCCTTCTCCAGTTACTTTAATAGTCATGATGGTAAACTCGGGTTCGGTAGCGCCTAATTTCCATTGATCAAATAATAAACTAGAAGTAAATCCTAATGGAGAAATTTCTTGTCCATTGTATTTGATGGGCGTAGTATTTAAAAATCCAGCTTTAATAAGTGCTTGCATTAAATCAATATGTCCAGGGTATCTTAATGTTTTTTCTTTCATATTAGGGATATGCCCCATGGTAAATAATATACTTCTTAAGCCATCAGTATTAAATGCTTCTAGCGTACCTACTTGGTCAAAGTCAATTAACTCTGCATCACTTAAAGCAGGCTTGGTAACAATACAACCATTTTCGACATAGCGCGCTGGACGTGTATACTCTTCTAAAACATCAATGGGAGAAAAAGGTGCTTTGTATTCAAATGGTTGAGTTCTCTTTTTTGGTAATCCACCTACCATGCATTCAAAATCTTCAATTTTCATTCTTGCATTGTGATATCCAATGATAAAATTACTCATGCCTGGTGCCACGCCACAATCTACAATGGCAGTTACATTGTTTTTTTTTGCCAACGTGTCTAATTGCATGGCATCTTCAGGAAAAAAAGAAATGTCTACCACATTTTTTTTAGCATTAATCACCGCTTCCAAAGTTTTATAGCCCATAAAGCCAGGGACTGCGGTAATTACATAATCAAAGTTGGCCAGTAAGTTGGTATAATTTTTATAATCACCCAAATCGGCTTGAACTGTTTTTATATTTTTACTTTTATCAGCTAAGATGGCTAATGAGTTATTACTAATATCAAAGGAAGTGACTTCGTTATTTTTTGCAAGGTCAATGGCCATTGCACGACCTACCATACCTGCTCCTAAAATTGCTATTTTCATGTTATATATATTTTCTATTTTTTTAAAGGAAATCGATCACTTGCTTCTTGCTATAAACTTGAAAGGCAAGGTAGTTTAATATGCTTACATGGCCATCGTAAAAAATTAGAAAATTAAATGTTTTTAGCCAGATTTATTTTTAATAAATATACTTATTTTATTTACCCAGTAACTTATTAATTCACTGAAAATCAATATAATATAATAGTTCTAATTCTATTTTTTGTAAGTAGTAGCCACATAAAAAATAGTATACTTATTGTTTTTTTTCTTAGCTTCAATAGGCCTATTTAATTTTTAATTTAAACGATTCAAATGTCTATCAAATCTAATTATTCTGATGGTTTTTTTGATGTAAGTGCTACCCATGGTTTTTTACCTATTAAAGCCCCTCTGGTAAAATTACCTGCGGTGTACAATGCTTTACAAGAAGTGCTGGATAAAATGCCGGTGGTTTTAAATGAAAATGAATTTGGATTTTTACACACCATTGATGGTATTGTGGCGCCGGTGATGGCTATTAAAAATCACTTAGAGGATGTAGAAAAAGAGCAGGATATTTTTATTTTACAAGCTTTATTTAGATCCTATAGTTTTTTAAGTTCTGCTTATTTATTAGAACCTTCCTATCAACAATTTAAGAAAGATGGCAAATATGGTAAAGCAAGAAATTTTTTACCAGCCAATATTGCACAACCTTTTTGCAAAGTGGCAGAAAAATTAAATGTATTTGCTTGGTTAGATTATCATTATGCTTATTCTTTAGGTAATTATCAAAAACTTGATGACAAAGGCGATTTAAACTGGGAAAATATTACGATGTGTAATCGATTTTCTGGTCAACCGGATGAAGTGGGTTTTATTATGTTACATGTTGACATCAATCGTTTTTCTGCTAATTTAGTAGGTACTGTGATGCAAACCATTCAAGCATTATACAATGGAGATACATCTGTAGGTTCTTTATTGGAGAAGAATTGGAATACTATGCAACAAATGAATTTGAGAAGAAAAGAAATGTGGAAGGCCTCAAGATGGCAGCGCTACAACGATTTTAGAATTTTTATTATGGGCGTCAAAGGCAATACTGAATTATTTGGAGAAGGGGTTACCTATGAAAATGTTTGGGACGAGCCTAAAGCCTTTAGGGGACAAACGGGTGCCCAAGATGATATAATTCCTATGCAAGATATTTTTTCTGGGGTAATTTTTTATTATCCTCAAAACGAATTAACCAAATACTTATTGGACTTACGTTTATATAGACCAAAGTGTGTACAGAATTTCTTCATCGATTTAGAAACCTCTATGAAAGAAGTTCATCCAAAGGGGTTGATGGGAAAATTATTAGATAATAAGGATATTACTGGACTTTGCTTTTTATTAGGCATTCTAGAAGAAATTTATCACTTTAGAAATGGACATTGGCAGTTTGTACAAAAGTATATTATGGCCAATACAAAATATGCAATGGCTACTGGAGGCACTCCTATCACATCCTGGATTCCGAATCAAATTTTATCGGTCATACACCAAATGGAAGACGTGGCAACAGCCATAAAACAATTAGGTAGTTCTGATAATTCGATTGCCAATGCTTTGTATGAAAAAAATGTAAGTTTATTACCCACTAAACGTGGATTAATTGATGGACAATTGGCTTTGATTCATAAAAATGATTTTTCTGCTGAAGCTATTTTTGCTTTAAATCAAAAATTCGGTTACGACGATACTGAATAGGAATAATTCCCTACACTTAAATATTAAATTATTTAAATGTTAGATTATGAGACGACGGTAATCGCTACTTGCAAACTTGAAACTATCAGGTACTACAACTTATTAATCAAGTGCCCTAGGATATCTTTAAATGAAAAACCTTCAGTTAATTTTTCTTTATTCAATTTTTTATTTTCGACCAAGGCCCATAAAATAAATTCTTTAATAAAGTAAGCATCTTCCTTACTGGTATCTGGAGCATACTTCTTCATAAGTGCGTCCAAAGGTTTTACTTCGTCTAATACTTTCTTATATTGCTTTTCATCAAAATCTTCATACAATTCAAACCCGCCTTCTGCTATAAACCATTCAAGTAATTCAGAATAAGCATTTTTTTCATTTTGCTTTTCTAGTTTACTAATTTTTGGGAATTGGTTTTTAAATAAGGTACTAATTGCCTTTTCTATTAGAAGATTAGCAATGACTTCAGCGCCTTCTTGCTCTCCTTCGTATACTAGCTCTATTTTTCCGGTAATGGCGGGTATAATGCCCATAAAATCGGATAAGCGCACCGCTGTTTTGGTTAACCCATTTTTTAAGGCTCTTCTTTCTGCAGCACTTATTAAATTTTCCATGGCAGAAATAGTCATTCTCGCACTCACACCACTTTTAGAATCAATGTATTCACTAGCTCTTGCTTCAAAACTAATTTGCTCTATAATGTCTTTGGCTAAATTAGGAACATATACCAGCTCCGATTGTACTGCGTTTATTTTAGCTTCTTGTTCTGTAATTTTTTTAGCAACTGCAATATTTTTAGGGTAATGCGTTAATATTTGGGAACCAATCCTATCTTTTAATGGGGTTACAATACTTCCTCTATTGGTATAATCTTCGGGGTTGGCGGTAAAAATAAATTGAATGTCTAAATTCATTCTAAGTTTAAAACCTCTAATTTGAATATCGCCTTCTTGTAAGATATTAAATAAAGCCACTTGAATCCTGGCTTGTAAATCGGGTAGCTCATTAATTACAAAGATGCTTCTGTTGGCTCTAGGGATCATTCCAAAATGAATCACGCGTTCGTCGGCATAAGATAATTTTAAATTAGCGGCTTTAATAGGATCTACATCCCCAATAATATCTGCAATGGTAACATCCGGTGTGGCTAGCTTTTCAAAGAAACGTTCGTTGCGGTGCAACCACTCAATAGGTGTTGCATCTCCTTTTTCACTAATTACATCCTTAGCGAATCGGGAAATGGGAGCTAAAGGATCATCGTTAATTTCAGATCCAGCTACGAATGGGATATACTCATCCAATAACTGTATCATTAATCGAGCCAATTTTGTTTTGGCTTGTCCTCTTAAGCCCAATAAATTAATATTGTGCTTGGATAAAATGGCTCTTTCAATTTCTGGAATAACGGTTTCTTCAAATCCGTGTATACCTTCGAAGGCAGGAATGCCTTCTTTAATTTTAAGAATCAAATTATCTCTTAATTCATCTTTTATACTTTTACTTTGGTAACCTTGTTTTTTTAAGTCGCCTAAGGTCTTTATTTTTTCAATTTTCATAAGGAGGTAATTAAACTATTTATTTAAGTTTCTTTTTTCTATTGGTTTCGTAATCTTCAAAAATCATTTCGCCTAATCCTTTCAGCCCTGTGTAAAAAGCTTTTCCTTGATTGGCTTCGGTAAACGCATTCACAAATTTTTGTAAATAGGGATCCTGCGCAATCATGAAAGTAGTAATAGGAATATGGAGTTTTCGTGCCATCTTGGCTTGGTTGTAACATTTTTCTACTATGTATTGATCCAGTCCATTACTATTCATATAGTAATTACCATCGGCTTCTTTAATACAACTTGGCTTGCCATCTGTGATCATAAAAATTTGCTTATTGGTATTTCTTTTTCTTCTTAAAATATCCATGGCCAGCTGCAAACCCGCCACCGTATTGGTATGATAGGGTCCTACTTTTAAATAAGGCAATTCTTGAATACTAATGGTCCAAGCATCATCGCCAAAAACTAAAATATCAATGGTGTCTTTAGGATAACGTGTAGTTATTAATTCGGCCAATGCCATAGCTACTTTTTTAGCAGGTGTAATTCTGTCTTCTCCATATAATATCATGCTATGACTAATATCAATCATCAACACCGTACTCATTTGTGATTTTTGTTCGGTCTGTTCTACTACTAAATCTTCTTCTGTCAAATTAAATGTATCAATACCATGATTAATTTGTGCATTTTTGATACTCTCTGTTAAAGAAATATTTTCAATATTGTCTCCAAAATTAAATTCTTTGAATTCTCCATTTTTTTCATCGCCCTGGCCCAAGGTTTTTGTTTTATGATTTCCCTTACCCGCAGTTTTTAAATCTCCGAAAATATTATTCAGTGCAGTTTGTCGAATAGCCCTTTCTGTTTTAGCCGTTATTTTTGTTTCTCCATCTCCTCCACCATCTTTAATTTCTTGTTTGACATAGCCCTTCTTCTTTAAATCTTCTATAAAATCATCAATGGTATATTTTTCATCAGTTAATTTATATTCCACATCCAATTCGCGCATCCAGCTAATGGTTTCGTCAAAATCGCCAGAAGTGTGCACAATCAATTCCTTGAATATCTCAAACAATCTATCAAAGGGAGATTGCTCTGGTGCTTCGTAAGTTTTAAAGTGAAATCCTTTCATTATTTTCGCAAATAGGCGGGTGTAAATTTACTTGTAAAAACCCATTATAGAACAATTTGTTTAAGGTCGGCAAGAGGCCTATACTAAAATAAAAAACAAAGCGCATTAATAAGCCAAGAACACCTATTTTTGGCTCTTAAAAATATAAATCATGGCTACTAAAATTACTATTAACAATAATGGGTCTTTGAAAATTGAAGGCGATTTTACCATTGAAGATCGCACTGGAAATAAGTACGATTTGGCTGGAAGAGAAGTAATCGGATTATGTCGTTGCGGCTTAAGTAAAAACAAACCTTTTTGCGATGGTGCGCATAATGGCAACTTTACGCATGAAGCAACTGCTTTTGCGCTACCTCCAAAAAAGACGGTTTAATTCTAGCCTAAATAGTATTGCAGTAAACTTAGCTTTTTAAACTAGCTAAGTCAATCACGAATCGATATTTTACATCGCCTTTTAACATTCTTGCATAAGCTTCATTGATGCCTTGCATTTTAATTATTTCAATGTCTGAAACAATATTATGTTCGGCACAATAGTCTAGCATTTCTTGAGTTTCTTGCATTCCTCCAATACATGAACCTATTACACTGCGTCTGTTGGTAACTAAAGAAAAAGGCTGAACCTTTGGTGATTCTATGGGAAGTCCTACCACCATTAATTTTCCGTTGGTGGCTAATAAATTTAAATAGCTTGTATAGTCATGATTTGCAGAAATGGCATCTAAAATAACATCAAAATAACTATTGTACTTTTTCATAGCTGCTGCATCGGTGCTTAATAAAAAGTGCGTAGCCCCTAATTTTTTGGCATCTGCTTCTTTGGAAGGAGAAGTACTTATAACCGTCACTTCAGCACCAAATGAAACAGCAAATTTTACACCCATATGACCTAGTCCACCCAAACCCACTACCGCTACTTTCATTCCTTTTTTAACGCCGGCAAATACCAATGGAGAATAAGTGGTAATGCCTGCACACAATAAAGGAGCCACCGCGGCTAAGTCTAATTTAGGTGAAATATGGAAAGTATATCTTTGGTCCACTACAATTTGAGTAGAGTAGCCACCCATGGTAATGCCTGCTCCGTTTCTTTCCTTTGCATTATAGGTTCCTGTCATTCCTTCGTCACAATATTGTTCTAAACTTTCTTGACAGTTTTTACAAGTTCTGCAACTATCTACCATTACCCCTACACCGGCCAAGTCACCTACTTTAAATTTACTTGCACCACTACCTACAGCAGTTACTTTACCTACAATTTCATGTCCGGGTACCATGGGGTAAACAGAACCACCCCATTCGTTTTTTGCTTGGTGTAAATCGCTATGGCAAACACCACAATATAAAATTTCCACTTGCACATCGTTTTCGCCAAGGGTTCTTCTGTCAAATGAATAAGCTTCTAAGGGAGTACTAGCGCTTAATGCAGCGTATGATTTGGTATTGGGCATGATTTTTATTTTTGAGTGCTAAAGTTAAGTAGGTATTTACAGAGCACCTAGAAATTTCTTCTTTTTATATGGTATTCTTATATTAATTTTAGTGGACTTTATAGTACAATGATTTTTATATGATTCAAGCTACCACCCTCCAATTTCTAAAAGCGATTAAAAAGAACAACAATAGAGAATGGTTTGAAAAGAATAGGCCAAAGTATGAATCTGCAAAACAGGATTATTTGCAATTTGTCACAGAGGTGCTTAACGGCATTAAAAAATCTGACTCATCACTTCAGTTTTTAGAACCCAAACAATGTGTTTTTAGAATACATAGAGACGCTCGGTTTAGTAAAAATAAAGACCCTTATAAAACTAATTTTGGAGCAAGTTTTAGTTGTGGTGCAAAAAAAATTGATACTGCAGGTTATTATTTTCATTTAGAACCTGGCGCCTGCTTTATTGGCGGCGGCTTTTGGTTTCCTATGGCGCCAGAATTAAATAAGATTAGACAAGAAATGGATTATGGCTTTAAAGAATTTAAATCAATAATTAACGAAAAAAAATTTAAAGCTACTTATGGAGGCATCAATGAAACAGATAAATTGGTGAGGCCTCCTAAAGGCTATGAAGCAGAAAATCCTGCGATTGAATATTTAAAATTAAAGAATTTTACCGCTACTATGGAAATAAGCGATGCAGATGTTTTAAATAAAAATCTTATAAAAAAAGTGATTAGTTCATTTGAAACATTGTCTCCATTGGTTCATTTTTTAAACAAGGCGATTCTATAGCAAAAACTGTCCATTAAGGAATTAGAAAAGGGTTACCCCATTTTTTATCTACATAAACATTTGTTCCAGCAAGTGTTTATATTTAACCAATTTTTATAAAATAGGTGCGGAAAAGAACGAAAGTAAGTGGGAAGGGCTTTTATTTTAGAATATACTGGTCTGCAAGTGCAGTGAAGTTATTAACTTCTTCTAATTCCCAATTTTTATCTTTATTTAAATACGGAGCCATGAGGGCTGCTATCATTGGAGCTAAGGCTACCGCTAATTTAGCATCCAGAAAAAGCAATCTAATTCTTCTTGCTAATACATCTTCAACACCCATTGCCATTTCATGTTTAACAGCATAGACTACCTCTGCTTTTGTAAATGCAAAGTTGGGATGAAGAAGATCATTTAAAGATGGGTCAGTTTTTAAAATAGCGTTCAAATTATTTTTTCTTTCCTCTAAGTCGCCAATGCTCATTTCGGCAGTCTTGCATTTTACTTTTGGCAATTTACCAGTAAAGGCAGCGTTCTCCACTGCATCTGCAGCCATTTTTCTATAAGTAGTCCATTTGCCACCAGTAATGGTAACTAGTCCACTTGGAGAAATACTTAAATGATGTTCTCTAGAAATTAAAGAGGTTCGACCCTTTCCTTTTTGTTTTACCAATGGTCTCAATCCTACATATACACTATTAATATCTGCTCTAGTAATTAAAGTGGTTCCGTATTGATTAATATGTTTTAAAATAAATTCAATTTCTTCTTCAAGTGGTTTAGGTTCGTAAGAGGTAATATCAATAGGCGTATCCGTAGTACCCAGTATAACTTTATCATGCCAGGGTACTGCAAATAATACCCGGCCATCATCTGTTTTAGGAATCATCATGGCGTCGGTGCTAGGAAAAAATTTTGCATCAACAACCAAATGTATCCCTTGAGAAGGGCTTACTAAATCATGTATTAATTGATCGTCCATTTGAACGATTGAATTGGTAAATACCCCGGTGGCATTAATGACCGTTTTTGTTTTTAGGGTATATGTATTTCCAGTTAGTGTATCAATACATTCTACACCGCTTATTTTTCCATTGTCTTTTATAAACCCAGTTGCTTTACAATAATTTAAAACAGTCGCTCCATTTTTTATAGCAGTGGCAGCCATCTCGATGGCTAATTGACTGTCTTCAAATTGTCCATCATAATATAAAATACCACCGGCTAATTTATTGGGGTTGATAGAGGGTAAATGGGTAATGGTTTCTTTTTTTGAAAGAGATTCGGTTTTTCCAATAGATAGGCTTCCAGAAAGGAGGTCGTATATTTTTAATCCTATCCAATAAAACATTTTCCACCACCAACTAAAAACGGGTATGATAAATATTTGAACCGAGGTTAAATGAGGCGCGTTTTTTAAGAGGTATCCTCTTTCTCTCAAAGCTTCGCGGACTAGTTTAATGTTACCTTGTTCTAAATACCTAACTCCGCCGTGAACTAATTTGGTAGACCTGCTAGAAGTGCCTTTGGCAAAATCATGGCTTTCGATTAATAAGGTTTTGTAACCTCTTGAGGCTGCATCTAAAGCAGCGCCTATGCCGGTAGCTCCCCCTCCAATAATAATGATGTCCCAGAACTCTTTATTTTCTAGGGCTTTTAATTGGGAGGCTCTATTCATACAATTTTTCAAAAATTTGTTACAAAATTACTACTAAATTGCTGATTCTGTCTATTAATTATAAATTCAAAAGTAGGGGAGTAGATTTAAGTAAGATTTTAGTCTTATTAATTTAATTTGACTACATGGTTTTTTAAACAAGTATATTTGATCATTCAAAGCAGTTAATTTTTGTCCAATATGAAGAAGTGCCTCATTAATTTTCTTTTACTGCTTTTTATTTTTTCCACAATGAATGGATTTGCACAAGATACCTTGCAAGTAAAAAGTCCTTTGCATAAAAAAAATATTTTTACACTTGGATTATATAAGCAACCTGGCTTAGATTCTATGGTTGATTTTGTTGATGGATTGTACCGTGTTTTTAAAATTAATAAACTTAGGGGACAGAATGAAAAATTGAATAAATCAAATTTCACTTTTGTACCTAATGTGGGGTATAGTTTAGCTACTGGCTTTGCTACTTCTATTAATGCAAATATGATCGTATCGAAAAATAACCCAAAAGACAATCAATCTATTATTTTTTCTGAATTAAAATACACCCAAAAGAAACAAATTATTTCTCAGTTGGTTTCTAATCTTTGGTTAAAAAACAACGAATATAATATTACTACCAATTGGGCTTATTTAAAATTTCCTCAATCTGATTTTGGCTTGGGGGCGAATAGTTCTTTACAATTACTGGATAAGATTGATTACTCTTATTTAAAATTATATCAATCTGTTTTAAAAAAAATAGGCACTGATTTATATTTTGGCCCAGGTATTAATATAGATTATCATTGGAATATAACAGATACCACTACTCTAAATAAACCAATGGTTGGTTTTAATGAGTATGGTTTTACAAAAAAGTCTAGCTCGGTTGGGCTATTATTGAATGTTTTATATGATACTAGAAAATCTGTAATTAGCCCAATGGCCAATAGCAATTATTTAAACATAGTATATAGAAAAAATTTTACTTTTTTAGGAAGTGATGCGCCCTGGCAATCATTATTAATTGATTATAGAAAATACCTTCCATTCCCAAAGGGCAGTAAAAATATTTTAGCTTTTTGGTCTTATAATGTTATTACACTTGCTGGTAAACCACCGTATTTAAATTTATTTTCTACAGGATCTGATACCTATAATAATACAGGCAGGGGGTATATACAGGGGAGATTTAGAGGGGATAAATTTGTTTACTTAGAATCGGAATATCGCTTTGGAATCACTGAAAATGGTTTTATAGGCGGGGTTATTTTTACCAATATGCAAAGTCTTTCAGAACAGCACGGCAAGCCCATACAAGCTATTTTACCTGGTTATGGTGCCGGTATTCGTATTAAGTTAAGCAAACATTCCAATACCAATATTGCTATTGACTATGGAATAGGCCAAGGGGGTTCCAAGGGAATTTTTATGAATTTGGGGGAAGTGTTCTAAAAATGGATACTTTTAATAAATTTATAGGTATGAAAATAAATAAAAATACAATGGATTCACGTAGACAGTTTATTAAAAACATTTCTTTTGCTTCTGCATTTTTACTTACTGGTAAAATTTCTAACTTAAGTGCCGCAGAGGTAATTAGCTATCGTAATAAAGTAAAATTACGTTTTGTAGTAGCATCCGATATTCATTATGGCCAACCTAACACTGCCTATGAGCAAATGTTGGATACGGTCACTAAGCATATTAATTTATTTCATGGCCACAGCCCCTTAGATTTTTGTGTGATGAATGGAGATTTAATTCATAATGAAAAATCATTTATGCCTTTGGTTAAAGCAAAGTTGGATGGTTTGACCATGCCTTATTTTGTTACGCGAGGTAACCATGATATGGTGTCGTCGGACTACTGGAATAGTATTTGGGGGATGCCTTTAAATCATGATGTATTAATAAAAAAGAATGCCATTTTGTTAGGCGATACCTCTAACGAAATTGGAACTTATGAATCACCAGACATTAATTGGTTATCCAATAAATTAGAAGCCCATAGAGATAAAAAAAATTGTTTTGTATTTATACATATTCCACAAGCAAAATGGACACCCTATGCAATAGATAATCCAGCTGTTTTTGAGACCATTAAAAAATTCCCCAACGTTAAGGCTGTGTTTCACGGACATGAACATGATCACGATGGATTTAAAATGGTTGACAATGTGCCCTTTATTTTTGATGCCCATGTGGGGGGCAACTGGGGTACTGCATATAAAGGCTTTAGAGTTGTGGAACTGATGAACGACAATACGATGATTACTTATATGATGAATCCAACGGACAAATTAAATGAACTTAGTTTTTAATCATTCGAATATACAATTGTTCTACTTTGGTTCTTGCCCATGGGGTTTTGCGTAAAAATTTCAAACTAGACTGAATACTGGGATTGCTATTAAAGCAATTGATAGGAATATGCTGGCCTAAATCTTCCCATCCAAAATAAGCCACTAGTTCAGTGACCACATTTTCGAGTGTTTTTCCATGTAAAGGGTCCTTGGAAGCTTGTTGCATATGCAATATTAAGTAATTTGCTGCTATGCAGCCTCTCCGATATTTTATTGTTTATAAACCTGTGAATATGGTTTCTCAATTTGTGAGTACCCATCAAGTGAATTTATTACATCAATTAGATTTTGCTTTTCCCGAAGGGACACATGCCATTGGCCGCTTAGATCAAAATTCGGAAGGATTATTATTACTTACTACTAATAAAAAAATTACTAAACTTTTATTTCAAGGAGTTGTTCCACATCAACGTACTTATTTAGTCCAAGTTAAGAACAAGGTGGAACCTGCTATTGTAGAAAAATTAGCCAATGGTATAGACATTAGTGCTCCCAATGGAAGTTTATTTAAAACAACGCCTTGCTTGGTTAAATGGGTCAATCCGCCAGTTGGTTTATCAGCAGTTGATAAGCCATTGCATCCCAAGGTGCAAACCACTTGGTTGGAAATTACATTAACAGAAGGGCGATACCATCAGGTGCGTAAAATGGTAGCCGCAGTCAATCATAAATGTATTCGGTTGATAAGAACTTCCATAGAAAATATTAAAATTGACAGGATGCAACCAGGCGATGTGCTTGAAATGGAGGAAGAAAAATTCTACCAGCTGCTCAATTTACATGCAAAATAATTAGTATATTTAATGATACCTGGATACTTATTTTTTACAGGGGTATTCATTTTTTAAAACGATAGTTATGAATAAATCATTATCAAACAAGTATGCATTGCAATCCATTGTTAAAAATGGAGGTACTATAGGTAATATTTTAATTAGTGACCTTATTGCTTATTCTAATAAAGAAAATAAATAATGAGTCATTCAAAAATTGTAGTCATAGGAAGTGCCAATACCGATATGGTAGTAAAAGCAAAAACGCTTCCCTTGCCTGGAGAAACTATTTTAGGTGGACAATTTTTTATGAATGCAGGAGGAAAAGGAGCTAATCAGGCAGTGGCTGCAGCACGCATGGGAGGTCAGGTAATTTTAGTGGCTAAAGTAGGAGATGATATTTTTGGAAAGCAAACTATTGAAGGGCTTCAAAAAGAAAATATAAATACAGATTTTGTTTTTATAGATGCCCTAGCGCCATCGGGCACTGCTTTAATTAATGTGAATGAAGAAGGAGAGAATTGTATAGTAGTGGCACCAGGGGCCAATGCTAATTTATTACCCGCCGACCTACAGCAGGTTAATATTATTTCAACAGCTGAAATAATATTAATGCAATTGGAAGTGCCCATGCAAACTATTGAACAAGTTGCAAAAAATGCAAAACTGAGTCATCAAAAAGTGATCATCAATCCTGCACCTGCTCAACTTTTATCAGATGAGTTATTAAAAGGCTTGTATTTAATAACCCCTAATGAAACCGAAGCTAGCATGTTAACAGGCATAGCAGTAGTAGATGAAAAAACTGCGTCAAAGGCGGCAGATCAATTTTTAAAAAAAGGGGTACAAAATGTAATTATTACCTTAGGCAAACAAGGTGCTTATTTTCAAAATAGCACAGAACATATTTTAGTACCAGCACCTTTAGTTCATGCGCTAGATACTACAGCGGCTGGTGATACATTTAGCGGGGCCATTACGGTAGCACTCACCGAAAATAAATCTTGGGAGCAAGCTATTCAATTTGCAGTAAAGGCAGCATCTATTTCTGTAACTAGATTAGGCGCACAAGCTTCCGTGCCTTATAGAAATGAAATTGAATGATCCTTTATACATTTTAAAATAACCAATTATGTTTATTGTAGAAAATTACTCGCTAGCCATTTTACTTTGTTTTGTAACAATGGTTTGTTGGGGCTCTTGGGCAAACACCACTAAGCTTACTTCTCCCAGCTGGCGTTTTGAGTTATTGTATTGGGATTATGGAGTAGGTATTTTATTAACTACATTAATTATTGCGTTTACCTTAGGATCACATGGTCAAGAAGGCAGGTCATTTTTAGCAGATATCCAACAAGCGTCCAACAGCAATATAATGTCAGCTGTAATTGGAGGTGTTGTATTTAATTTGGCTAATATATTATTAGTAGCTGCTATTGCAATAGCGGGGATGTCTGTTGCATTTCCAATAGGTATTGGTATTGCTTTAGCTTTAGGGGTGATTGTAAATTATCTAGATCATCCACAAGGTAATCCACTACTGATCTTTGGCGGCGTGGCATTGATTGTTGTAGCCATTTTATTAAATGCAAGAGCTTATCAAAAACTACAATCCAGTGCAGCAGAAAAAATTTCTAAAAAAGGTTTATTTCTTTCCATCGTGAGTGGTTGCTTGATGGGTTTTTTTTATAAATACGTAGCGGCTTCAATGGTGAATAACTTTAATGTTCCAGAAGCGGATAAACTTACTCCCTATACTGCACTTGTATTTTTTGGAATAGGGGTAGTAGCAAGTAGTTTTGTATTTAATAGTATTCAAATGAAAAAACCATTTGCAGGATCCTCCCTTTCTTTCACAGATTATTTTAAGGGTAGTTTAAAAGATCATTTTGTAGGTATTTTAGGCGGAGCCATTTGGAGTATTGGAATGTCTTTTAATATCATAGCCTCCGGTAAGGCCGGTCCTGCAATATCTTATGGATTAGGGCAAGGGGCTACAGTGATTGCTGCCATATGGGGTATTTATGTGTGGAGAGAATTTGATAAAGCACCCAAAGGCACTAAAGCAATACTTAATGTAATGTTGTTATTGTATATGGTAGGATTAAGTTTGATTATTTTATCTAAATAAGCATAGCCAAATTACATAAAGCAAAAACTGATTTTGGTCATCAATGCAATAGGATGATCTTGTTATTGTCTTAGAATGTATTAAAAAGCAATGGGTTGTGACTATTTTTAGTAGTTAAAGTATCATTTTTTGAGCATGGGTTATGAAAAAGCAATGAACTATAATTTGATTGAATCAGAAAAAGTAGTAAATTAGGTATATACAGTCACCCCAATCCTTATCTATGCCAACCGTACACGACCTATTACATAATAAAAATAGAAAGCTCATTGCCGTATCCAGTAATACTTCTATTATAGATGCGCTTAAGATGATGGCTGATTTTAATATTGGCTGTTTGATTGTATTAGAAGGAGACCATTATATAGGCATGTTTACAGAAAGGGACTATGCGCGTAAAATTGTATTAGAAGGACGTAATTCTCAAACGACCACGGTAGATGAAATTATGGTAACAGACATTCCCTTATTAGATAGTAAAGACAGTATTGAACTTTGTACCAAAATTATGACGGAAAAAACTTTGCGTTATTTGCCTGTTTTTGAAAATGGGAAGCTCATTAATTTAATAAGCCAAAGTGATATTATCAAGCATACCATTGACTCCCAAAAATCACTCATTGAGCATTTACAAGATTATATGAACTTGAAGTAATTTATTCGTGTTCAACCATGTCATACAGATGATGTATGAGCCCATCTGCCAAACCAATTTTAGGCACATATATTTCTTCAATATCGGCCCATTTACAAATAGCATTATAAATAGTTAAAGCAGGTACAATTACTTCAGCTCTATCTTCCTTAAGGGTATAGGTATGCATTCTTTCATCCACTGAAAGAGGATCCATTTCTTTATAAACTTCTTTTAAACTTTCTGCACTAATAAATTTCCCATCTTTATTACCATTCAAAGCAAATAATTTATTGATATTGCCTCCGGATCCAATACCAATCATCTTATTGTATTTTTTGGATAGGTCCTTCAAAGTATCTTTCATCTCCTCCCAGGTTTCGTCTTTTACTTTTTTTGTAAGAATACGAACTGTACCAATATTGAAAGATTTTTGAACTACTACATTAGACTTATGGTATAGAGTTATTTCGGTACTACCGCCACCTACGTCAATGTATAAATAACTTTTATCTTTGTCTAGTAATTCTGCAATATGGTTTTCGTAAATAATTTCGGCTTCCAATTCGCCGGTAATTACTTCAATCTCAATACTTGTTTCTGATTTAATTTCTTTGATGATCTCTTTTGCATTTTCGGCATCTCTCATGGCACTGGTGGCGCATGCCATATAGTGATCCACTTCATACACTTTCATTAGATTATTGAAAGCTTTGATGGTATTAATAAGCATTTTCTTTTTTTGACCACCAATATGCCCCTTTTCAAATACATCAAAACCCAAACGGACAGGAATTCTTAAAAGGCATAATTTATTAAATTCGACTTCCTTTCCTCTTTTTACTACTGCACAAATAAGTAATCTTACCGCGTTACTTCCAATATCTATAGCTGCGAGTACCAATTTTTATAATTTTTTTCCTATTAAGTAATGGTAGGTTTCTACCTGAGATTTATATATTTTTCTTCTAGCGGAAGGTACATAATTATTGTTTAAGTTCTCGTCTAAAATTCTGGCTTTATTATTATCTTTTAGCTGAATGTTAATGATGTCTATGAGTTCTTTTTTTAAGTGGGCATCTAATATTGGGGCAGCCACTTCTATTCGATGGTCTAAATTACGTACCATCCAATCGGCGCTTGAAATAAAAACTTTTTCGTTTCCTTTATTGTGAAATATCATCACCCTTGCATGTTCTAGGTATTGGTCTACGATACTTATGGCATTTAACTTAGCGTTCAATTTTTCGGCTTCTTTCTTTAAAGTAAGAATACCTCGGATAATTAAATGAACCTCCACACCAGCTTTTAAAGCTTTGTATAAATGGTCAATCAGCAATTGGTCGCTCAAGGAATTTAATTTTACGATAATTTTAGCGGGTTTGCCTAGTTTCGCAAATTTAATTTCATTGTTGATTAATTGAATAATAGTATTGCGCATGTTAATAGGGGATATTAACAAGTTCCTAGTTTTGCCAATGGGCTTATCACCCATTTGCCAAGTTTCTAAATAGGTAAATACTTTATTCACTTCCATTAACAATGGCTTAGAGGCGGTCAATAAACAATGATCGGAATAAATTCTAGCCGTTTTTTCATTTAAATTCCCAGTACTAATAAATCCATATTGCACCAATTTATTATCAATTCTTTTTTGAATGATACAAATTTTGGCATGTACTTTCACATTGGGAATGCCCACTAATACTTTGACACCTTCCTCTTCCATAGCAGTTTTCCATTCTAAATTGGCTTCTTCATCAAAACGGGCTTTTAGTTCTAAAAATACAGTCACTTTTTTTCCGTTTCTAGCAGCATTAATTAAGGCGTTAATTACTTTAGAGTTGCTTGCTAAGCGGTAGGCTGTTATTTTAATTGAAATGACAGCATCATCCATGGCCGCTTCTCTGAGCATATCAATGACGGGGTCGTAGCTGTGATAGGGGAAATGCAATAACACATCTTTTTGAAGAACTATTTCAGAGACTTGATAATTTTTCTTGAAAGCAGGGTGAGCAAATGGTTTAGGCCTGTCTTGTTTTTCAACCAATACATCTGGAAAATCCATAAAATGCCTAAAATTATGAATATGACCTCCTGGTATAATGCTACTCTTTCTAGTTAGGTGTAATTTTTGAATTAAAAAGTCGAGTAATTCTGCATTCATATCTTTGTCATATACAAATCGAACGGGCTTACCTTTCCTTCTATTTTTTATACCTTTTGAAATTTTCTCTACAAAATTAATGCCCACTTCTTGATCCAAATCAATTTCTGCATCCTTTGTAATTTTAAACACATGCGCATCAAATTGATTGAATTTAAAATGCGAAAAAATAACTGGCAAATTAAATTTAATAATATCCTCTAATAAGATAATCGATTTTGTCCCTGGGCTAGAAGGTAGGATAATAAAGCGGCCAACGGATTTAGAAGGAATTTCAATTAAAGAAAATTTTTCATGATAAGCATTTTGCTTATTTCTCATTACGATGGCTAAGTACAAGCTTTTGTCTCTTAAGTAAGGCAGATCAGGTAAGTTTTCAATCATCAATGGAATAATGTAGGGACGCACTACATTATCAAAATAATCCCGAATAAACTCCTTTTGAATGGCATTTAATTTTCGCTCATTTATTATTAAAATTTTACGTTTAATGAGCTCCTTGTTAATATTATTCCAAATACGAGCAAATTCACTTTGTTGCTTGAGCACCACCCTTTGAATTTCATCTAAAATCACTTGAGGCGATTCTAACATATCTATATTCGTGCTTTTCTTCTTATCATTAAGTTCCACCATTCTTTTTAAAGTGGCCACCCGAACTCTAAAAAACTCATCTAAATTGTTGGAAAAAATGCCTAAAAATCGAATTCTATCTTTTAAAGTAACCGATTGGTCATTGGCTTCTTGTAATACCCTGGCATTAAAACTAAGCCAGCTGATATCTCTAGGTATATAATTGTTCTTCATGGTGCTTAAAATTCACTGTAAAATTACAAAACTTGAGTTAAGTAATATTCCGGTCACAATTTATTAATGTTAAGTTAATAATGTGGATACATTGAAGTTACCCCGCTATGCGTTATTTACATAAAATACTACCCATGGACAAAAGACCAATGGAAATATGTATCATTAGCGACCTACATTTAGGCACTTTTGGGTGCCAGGCAAAGGAAGCACTTAATTATTTAAAGAGCATAAAGCCTAAAACACTTATTTTAAATGGGGATATTATTGATATCTGGCAATTTAACAAACGCTATTTTCCAGCTAGCCATATGGCCGTAATCAAGCAAATTTTTAGCATGGCCAGTAAGGATACTAAAGTTATTTATATCACGGGGAATCATGATGAGGCATTGCGTAAATATGCCGATTTTGAAATGGGTAATATACAATTAACCGATAAAATTGTTTTTGAAATTAATGGAGAAAAGAACTGGGTATTTCATGGAGACGTTTTTGATAGAACCACCAAAGGAGGGGCTAAGTTTATTGCGAAATTAGGAGGATATGGATACGACTTATTAATCCTTATTAATAGTGTGCTTAATTGGGGTATGAAAATAATGGGCAAAGAAAAAATGAGTTTTAGTAAGAATGTTAAAAATGGCGTGAAAAAAGCAGTATCATGGATTAACAATTTTGAACAAATTGCTGCCGAATTGGCTATTGAAAATGATTATCAATATGTGATATGTGGGCACATTCATCAGCCACAGCATCGAGTAATTCAAACCGACAAGGGATCTGTCACCTATTTAAATAGTGGGGATTGGATTGAAAATTTAACTTCTTTGGAATATTATGATAATGCCTGGAAATTATATCATTATGATCCTAAGCAATTCCAAAATGAAATAGTAAGCAAGAATAAAATAATTAATTTGAAAGAAGAGTTAAGCGTATTAACCAAAGAGGTTGCTTTTCAGGTTTCAATGTAATTATTTATTAAATGAAAATATTTTACGCCATACAAGGAACAGGCAATGGTCATTTAAGTAGGGCCGAAGAATTGTATCCCTATTTAAAAAAATATGGAGCTATTGATTTCTTTTTAAGCGGGTCTAATGCGCAATTAAATACATCGCTTCCCATTAAGTACAAAAGCAATGGGGTTAGTTTGCATTATAAGAATACGGGAGGAATGGATTATGGTAAAATTACCAAATCGCTGGGGTTTAGTATATACAAAGAAGCCAAAGCTTTGCCTTTAGAAAAATATGATGTTATCATTAATGATTTTGAATTTATCACCTCTTTAGCATGTAGCTTAAAGAAGAAAAAAAGTATTCAATTTGGGCATCAAGCCAGTTTTCAAAGTAAATTAACGCCTAGGTCCACTTCCTTTAATCCCATTGGAAACTTGGTTTTGGATAAATTTGTAAAAAGTACTAATTATTTGGGTTTGCACTTTGAATCTTATGATAAGAACATTTACAATCCCATCATCAAAGAAGAAATAGTACAAGCAGAAGTGATGGATGACGGGCATATTTCGGTGTATTTGCCTCAATATTCTATAGCTATTTTATCCCCTTATTTATTAGCCAATCCTTTATTTCACTTTGAAGTTTTTACAAAAGAAGTAAAGGTATTGACTAATTATAAAAACATTTCTTTTTATCCTATTGACAATAAAGTTTTTACTAGTAGCTTAATTAGATGCCATGGCATTATCACTGCGGGAGGTTTTGAAACCCCAGCAGAAGCTATGTATTTAAAAAAGAAAGTATTGAGTATTCCTATCTTAAATCATTTTGAACAAGAATGTAATGGAGCTGCTATGAAAAAATTGGGAGTAAAAGTGATCAAAAAAATAGATTCAAGTTTTCATCAAATATTTAATGAATGGGTAGCGTCGGAAAATAATATTCAATTTAAATTGACTCATTCTACCGAAGCTATCGTTGATATATTGATGCAAAATATCCCTACCAATCATAATTAATTCAAATTTTCTCACAACACCTAAATAAACCATTTCTATCATGTATTTAATTCAAAATCAAAATAAAGAAACTGTAGCGTATATTCAAAATATGATGATATTGGATGCTAGTCAAGAGCAAGTGATTGGCATTCTAATTGGAGATTGTTTTTTTGGAAAAAATAAAAAAGTTGTAGGTAAAATATTTAATAAAACGGCATATTTATTAAATGGAGAAATTGTAGGGAAAATTGAACTTAATGCATCTTATAAAAATACAGCCATTAAGAAAAGCTTAATGAGTCAGGCATGGGATATATTAATGCATGTAAATGAACATACTGGAGCTTGGATTGAAGAAACAAAAAAATGGAGCAAGACCGATCTTGCCAAAAATTTAGAAGCTTAAAAATAGTTGATTTAATAAAAAAGCCATTGCAGTATTATTCTACAATGGCTTTTTTATGGAGTGTAATGATTATTTCACCTCACTACCATATATAATGCGCTCAATTTTTCCAGTCAAATCTCCATGTGAATTGGGCGTATGTTGAGTCATGATTAGTACAATTAAATTGTCTTTAGGATCGGCCCAATAATTGGTACCGTAATAACCACCCCAACTAAATGAACCTTTATTTCTTGGATTTAAATTAGCCGATTTTTCAGAGGTAATCGAAAATCCTAATCCAAAATTATCTCTATCATTTTGTGGGCTTACCATAATGGCAGCAGTACGTGGGGCAATAATTTGCTTACCATTGTATTTACCGCCATTCAATATCATTTGTAAAAATATGGCGTAATCATAAGCTGTAGAAGACAATCCCGCTCCTCCTGAAAAATATGTTTTTGTAACCAAAGGATAGTTGGGGTTTATATTTCTGAAAGTAGGTGACCACTCTATAATTTGATTGGCTTCATTTTCGGTATACACTGTAGGCAGGCGATCTGCTTTGGAAGCAGGCACATTAAAGTAAGTATCCTTCATACCTAATGGATCAAAAATATTTTTTTGAAAATAATTTTCCAATGTTGTGCCGCTAACTATTTCAACAATACAACCTAGTAAGTCGGTATTTAAACCATAGGTAAACTTTTCACCTGGTTGATGTCCAAGTGGCAAACTACCTAGTTTTGTCATTTTGTCTAATAAACTTTCTTTGTATTCTCCCAAACCAGAAGGCACTCCTGCTTTTGTATAAATAGCGTTCATTTTATCAGAGCCAATGTCTGTATAATCAATTCCAGAACTATGGGTTAATAAATCACGAATGGTTATTTCACGTTTTGCAGGGAAGGTCGTATAAGAAGAATCTTTGGTATTTAATTGATCCAATACTTTTGGATTTTTAAAAGTTGCAATAAAATCAGAAACTTTTTGATCCAAACCAATTTTACCTTGTTCCACCAATTGCAATACCGCTAAACTAGTGATGGCTTTGGTTTGACTCATAATACGGTAAATGGCATTGGCAGGCATTGGTTTTTTACTTGCTTCATTGGCATAGCCTAATCCTTTGTAATAAACTACTTTATTATCTTTTACAATAATGACACTTGTGCCTGTTAGCCAATGATTGGCAACGTACTTATTTGCTTCTGCATCAATTTGTGCTAATTTTTTATAATCAAAATGAGCGCTCTTGGTTACTTCACTAGAAAGTACTTGACTGTAGGTGCTAGTTGAAAAAACTAAAACAATAGCTAAGGCTAGCATTAGCTGTTTTAATCTTGAATTGAAATAATTTTTCATCTTTGTTATTTTAATTGGTTATAAATTTTATTATTTATTTTATCAGGACCTAATTTATTATTTTTCATTTTTTACGACCTTCCCTCCAATCATTACAAATTTTACTTTTTCCAATTCGGTAATGTCTTTTAAGGGGTCTCCTTTCACTGCAATTATATCGGCAAATTTTCCAACCTCAATGGAACCTATTTCTTTATCTTTTTGTAATAGCTGAGCATTTACAATAGTACCTGCCTGTATGGCTTGCATAGGGGTCATTCCAATTTTAATAAACTCTCCAAATTCGCGTGCCGAATAATTAGCAGGCCAGCCAATAAAATCGGTACCTACTCCAATTTTTACTCCTTTTTTTACTGCTACACGTAATTTTTCATACATACCAGCTCTTGAATCATTGGCGAGTGCAATGGCTTTGGCTAGCGCTTTGCTATCTGCTAATTTTTCTTTAAAATATAAATCAATGGTGAGTGTTGGAATTAAATAAGTGCCATGTTGTACCATTAAATCAATCGCCTCTTCATCCATATAGGAACCATGTTCAATACTTCTAACACCCGCTTTTACTGCTTGTTTGATGCCTTCATTAGCATGTGCATGCGCCATCACAGGAACTTCTCTTCTTCCGGCTTCTTCTACTGCCATTTTTAATTCTTCTGGGCTAAAATGTACATTTTGAGGATTATCGCCTGTGGTCATAAATGCGCCAGTTACTAAAATTTTTATCCAATCACTTCCATTTTTTATTTCGTTACGAATGGCTTTTCTCACTTCTTCGGGGCCATCTACAATTAAACCATCGGGAATTATTTTTTGTTCATAAGAAATAAAATTAATGTCCCCTCCGCCACCAGTTACAGATAAATAATGCCCTGCACCATAAATATGCGGACCTACAAAAACTCCTTTATTGATGGCATTTCTAATTTCTAAATTGGCATAACCAACGTCTTCGTCACCTGCCACACGTAAAGCAGTCCATCCTGCTGAAAGTAAATCCTGTACTGCTTTTAAGCCAGTTAATGTTTTAGCGGATGAGCTTGCTCGCAAATGACCAACTTGATAATCATCTGAACTATTGTCTGGATGCACATGAGCGTCAATCAATCCAGGTAAAATGGTGTAGTCTCCTAAATCAATGACTACATATTCTTTACCATACTTATTCGCATTTTCTTTTTTATCAATCGCGATAATTTTATTTTCATTAATGATAATGGCGGGATTTGCAATTACTTTTCCAGTACCATCAATTAAATTTTTTGCAAGTAGTATTGTTTTTTGACCAAATAAATTGATACTTAGTATAATAAATAGGCAAATACCTATAATTGGTTTCATATTTTTTCTTTTACTTCCCTCAATTTAAATAAAATATTAACTATATACTAATTTGTGTTGCTAACTTTATTATATTTAAACTACTGATAAACCTGCAAATAAATTAATATTACCTTCTATGGCAAAGTCTTTTTTATCTCTGGAGCAAATAGAAGCCTATCATAGGGATGGGTATGTTATTGTAAAGAATTTTTGTTCCAAACAAGAAGTAGATAAGTTGTATTCCACTGCTATACAAGACAATGCCATGGCCAATAATGCGCTTGATTTAAATGATCAGACAGGCAAAAAAACAAAGCTTTCTTTGTGGTTTACACCGGGCAATGATGTTTTTGGCTATTTAACCAGAAGTGAAAGAATGGTGAATGCAATAGGTCAGTTATTTGATAATAAGTCTCCTGCTTGTCATTTTCACTCAAAACTCATGCAAAAAGAACCTAAAGTAGGAGGGGCATGGGAATGGCATCAGGATTATGGGTATTGGTATAAAAATCAGTTTATGTTCCCTGATCAATTAATAAGTGTAATGGTAGCTTTGACTGCTGCCAATAAACAAAATGGCTGTATTCAAGTCATCAAGGGGTCACATAAAATGGGTCGTGTCAATCATGGTTTTGCGGGAGAACAAGTTGGGGCAGACCAGATTATGGTTGATAATGCATTGAAAACCATGGATTTAGTATATGTAGAGATTGAGCCTGGAGATGCCCTTTTCTTTCATAGCAATATTTTACACCGTTCCGAAGCCAATGTATCGGATAGCCCAAGATGGTCCATTATTTCCTGCTATAGTACACAATCTAATTTAGCTTATAATGAGCATTCTAACTCTTGGCATACACCCATTGATATAGTTCCAGATGAAGCATTGTTGAACTGGGAATCTAGTTCACTTTCTGGGGCCGATTTTTTGAAAAAAGAAAATGATCCTGCTTTGAAAGAAACTGGTTGGGAAAAGTAGAAAAATAATTCATTTTAAGGGCCAATTTTTTTTAATTACTACTAATATATTTCTTAGTTTTATACGCTACAAAATTTACAATTAATAGCTTAACTGTTAATTAATAAAATGTATATTATTTATGTATTTATTAGGAATTGATATAGGCACTTCTTTTATTAAATTGTCTTTAGTAGATGCATCTACTCAAAAAAGCATTGTAACTGTTCAATATCCAGATACAGAAAATGCAATTATTTCAAAACAAACTGGTTGGGCAGAACAATCACCTAATACTTGGTGGGAGCAAGTACAACAAGGGGCTTTAAAACTTCATGCCGCCGCCTCAAAAATTAATGCCAAATACGACCCTCAAGCGATCGCGGCTATTGGTATTGCCTACCAAATGCATGGCTTGGTATTGGTAGATAAAAATCAAACTGTTTTAAGAGATAGTATTATTTGGTGTGATAGTCGTGCAGTAGAATATGGTAACAAAGCTTTTGACACTATTGGCCATGAAAAATGTTTGGCTCATTTATTAAATTCTCCAGGAAATTTTACAGCTGCGAAATTAGCTTGGGTGAAAAAAAATGAGCCAGCGGTATATCAACAAATTCATAAAATAATGTTGCCTGGTGATTTTATTGCCATGAAATTAACTGGAGCGATCACTACTACTGTTTCTGCTTTATCAGAAGGTATTTTTTGGGATTTTAAAAACAAAGAAATTTCTAAATCGGTATTGGAATATTTTGGATTTGACGCTTCTTTTTTCCCAACCATTCAAGAAGTGTTTAGTGATCATGGTTCTTTACAGGCGTCTGTCGCCAATACATTACAATTAAAAGCGGGTATACCCGTAACTTATAAAGCAGGAGACCAACCCAATAATGCCCTTTCTTTAAATGTATTAGCTCCAGGTGAAGTGGCTGCTACGGCAGGTACTTCGGGGGTTATTTATGGAGTGGGGGATACCTTGTCTTATGATCAACAATCTAGAGTGAATAGTTTTGCGCATGTAAATCACACTGCAGATAACAATAGAATTGGAATGCTATTGTGTATTAACGGAACAGGGATTTTAAATAGTTGGGTGAAAAAAATGATTGGCGTAAACTATGATTACAATCAAATGAACCAAGCGGCTTCGGGTATTGAAGCGGGAAGCGAAGGTTTAAAAATATTTCCTTTTGGAAATGGAGCAGAACGAATTTTTGAAAATAAAATTTTAGGAGCGCAATTTTCTGGAATTGATTTAAACAAACATACTGCAGCACATATTTTTAATGCAGCACAAGAAGGCATTGCATTTGCTTTTAGATATGGCTTAGATATTATGCGTGAAAACAATTTGCAACCTAATATTATTAGAGCAGGGTATGCTAATTTATTTTTAAGCAAAGTATTTAGCAATGCATTTGTGAATGCTACCGGAGTGCCTGTTGCGTTATATCATTCAGATGGAAGTGTGGGTGCTGCCATCGGAGCTGGAATAGGATCGGGCATTTATAAAAATGCAGCCGAAGCTTTTTCAGACTTCAAGCCTTTACAAATTATAGAGCCAACTAAAGTAAAAGAGTATGATGTGCTTTATTTGGATTGGAAAGAACAATTAGAAAAACAACTACTTAATCATTAATATATTTACAAAACAATAAAAAATCAATAATATGTCAGTACTACTAGGAGAAAAAGAATATTTCAAAGGCATTGGCGCCATAAAATTTGAAGGATTAAATAGTGATAATCCTTTAAGCTATCGTTGGTATGATGAAAATAAAATAGTGGCAGGAAAAACCATGAAAGAGTGGTTGCGTTTTGCCGTGGCTTATTGGCATAGCTTTGTAGGCAATGGTGGAGACCCATTTGGTGAACCCACGCTTATTTATCCTTGGAATGCCAATAGCGATGCAGTGGCTCGTGCTAAAGATAAAGCAGATGCTGCTTTTGAATTAATTACCAAATTAGGTATGCCTTATTATTGCTTTCATGATGTGGATGTAGTGGATTATACCAATGATGTGAATGAAAATGATAAACGCTTGCAAGCGCTTACTGCTTATTTAAAACAAAAGCAAGATGCAAGTGGTGTTAAATTATTATGGGGCACTGCCAATGTTTTTAGCAATAAGCGTTATATGAATGGGGCTTCTACCAATCCAGATTTTCATGTGTTAAGCCATGCTGCAGCACAAGTTAAAGGGGCATTGGATGCCACCATCGCTTTGGGTGGTGAGAATTATGTTTTCTGGGGCGGACGTGAAGGGTATATGACTTTGTTGAATACCAATATGAAAAGAGAAAAAGAACATTTGGCAAAATTTTTACATACAGCAAAAGATTACGCAAGAAAAAATGGTTTTAAAGGTACTTTCTTTATTGAGCCGAAACCATGTGAGCCTACCAAGCATCAATATGATTATGATAGTGAAACGGTAATTGGTTTCTTGCGTCAGTATGATTTATTAAATGATTTCAAATTAAACATCGAAGTAAACCACGCTACATTAGCAGGTCATACTTTCCAACATGAATTACAAGTAGCAGTGGATGCTGGTATGTTAGGAAGTATAGATGCCAATAGAGGTGATACTCAAAATGGTTGGGATACCGATCAGTTTCCAACGAATATTAATGAATTAGTAGAATCTATGTTGATTATTGTGGAAGCAGGTGGATTCAAGGGTGGTGGAATTAATTTTGATGCAAAACGCAGAAGAAATTCAACTGACCCTGCAGATTTATTCCATGCACATATTGGTGGTATAGATACTTTTGCTCGTGCTTTAATAACAGCGGAAGCTGTTTTACAAAAGTCGGACTATAAAAAAATTCGTACCAACAGATATGCTTCTTTTGACACTGGTAAAGGAAAAGATTTTGAACAAGGAAAATTAAGTTTAGAAGATTTAAGAGCCTATGCTATTGAAAAAGGAGAACCTGCAGCTACTAGCGGACAACAAGAGTTCCTAGAAAATATTATTAACCGACATATATAGTGAATCAGGCCCCAGACAATAAACTAGGCCTTTGGACAAGCACTTCATTAGTAGTAGGAAATATGATTGGAGCAGGTGTTTTTTTGATGCCTGCTACCCTGGCTGGTTTTGGAGGCATTAGTTTAATTGGTTGGGTTTGTTCTGCGATAGGCGCTTTTTTAATTGCAAAAGTATTTGCTCATTTAAGTAAGTTACTTCCAGCTGCGGATGGTGGGCCTTTTGCTTATTCCCAAAAAGGGTTAGGTGATTTTGCCGGATTCTTAGTGGCTTGGGGTTATTTAGTATCGGTATGGTGTACCAATGCAGCCATTACAGTTTCTTTTATTAGTGCATTAAGTACTTTTATTCCTGCTTTGGCTAGCAATTCGGTTTTAGCCATTATCACTGGCTTAGCGACAATTTGGTTTTTAACCTGGGTCAATTCCTTAGGCATTTTAACTTCGGGGTTGGTTCAATTAATTTCCACCATATTAAAAATGGTACCAATTGTTTTAATTGGCATTGTTGGATTATTTTATATTCATTGGGAAAATTTCTTACCTTTTAATTCAAGTGGCACTTCCACCATTACGGCCATCACTGCTACTACTACTTTAACTTTTTTTGCTTTTTTAGGAATTGAATGTGCTACCATTCCATCGGGTAGTGTGGCCAATTCGGCAGCTACTGTGGCGAAGGCTACTACTATGGGGACGCTTATTGCAACAGTAGTTTATATAGTAAGTTCAGTAAGTATTATGGGTATGATTCCTGCTGCAACGTTAAAACATAGTGTAACTCCTTTTGCCGATGCGGCTGTTTTAATTTGGGGACATGGCGCGGAGTACTGGGTGAGTGCTGGAGTGGCCATTGCTGCTTTTGGTGCCTTGAATGGGTATATATTAATACAAGGACAATTGCCTTATGCTATTGCTAAAGATCAATTATTTCCTAAACTTTTTACTCGAAAAAATAAAAAAGGGGTGCCTGTATTAGGCGTGGTCATTTCAAGTGTATTTGTTTCTGTATTAATGAGTATGAATTATACCAAAGGATTAGTAGAGCAGTTTAAATTTTTAATGTTAATGACTACTTCTACGATTTTAATACCCTATATTTTTTGTACCGCTTCTTATTTAATCATGCGATTTAAATTGCCTTTTAGATCAAGTAAATATTTAGCCTATGCTATTTTGTTAGCTACACTAACTTTTATATTTTGCTTGTGGTTGATGATAGGCTTAGGACAAGAAACTGTTTTCTGGGGCTTTTTCTTAACGATGACCTCGGTGCCAATCTATGTTTTTGCAGTTGCAAAAAGAGATAAAAATTTAATTCAATAATTAATTCTACATGAACGCACATTCAGAATCAGGAAAATTAAGTTCTTTATTTATAAAAAAAGCGGCTGCTGCATTTATTGATGATGCACATATTACTCAACATTGGGAAGCTTTAAATTATCTAGGTAAACCTGAAATACACAAAGCACTCATTGAATATGAGGCCTTTGAAAAAATATTCAAAGACCATGGGGCAGCTATACATTATTTCCCAGAGGAGGATACAGTGAACATGGATTCCATTTATTGCAGAGACGCTTCTATTGCCACCAGTAAGGGAATGATTATTTGCACTATGGGAAAAGAAGGGCGAAAATACGAACCTGCTGCACAACAAAAAGCTTTTGAAGCGGCAGGCATTCCTGTATTGGGGGTCATTACAGCACCAGGTACTATTGAAGGAGGAGATGTGGCTTGGCTGGATTCAAAAACATTAGCTATAGGGCATACTTATAGAACCAATAAAGAAGGAATTGAGCAAATTACTGCCTTATTAAAACCATTAGGTGTGGAAGTAATTACTGTTCCTATGCCCCATTACAGAGGACCTTCGGATGTATTTCATTTGATGTCGGTATTAAGTCCGGTGGATAATAATTTAGCGGTAGTCTATTCTCCTTTAATTCCTATTATTTTTAGAAATGAATTAATTGCTCGTGGGTTTGAACTAGTAGAAGTACCCGAATCTGAATTTGATAGCATGGGTTGCAATGTTTTAGCATTAGCTCCTCGTATTTGTTTAATGGTCAAAGGGAATCCTATTACAAAATCTCGTTTAGAAGTAGCCGGTTGTAAAGTAATAGAATACGAAGGTGCCGAAATAAGTGTGAAAGGTGGCGGTGGACCTACTTGTTTAACAAGACCTATTTCAAGAGTTTAACTTTTTGTTCTGTATCGGATAAAAGTTGATCTAGTATTTTCCTACTTAAATATTTTCCCTTGTTGATGACCGCATCAATTTTTTTGGTATTATTAATATCCATTAGGGGGTTTGCATTTAAAATTAATAGATCTGCATTTTTCCCTTTTGAAATTGAACCATACTCTTTTGATTGATTAAAAAATGCAGGTCCGTTTACAATGGAACATATCAATGCTTGTTGTGGGGTCAATCCATATTTTACCATAATGGCTAATTCATCATGCATACCTAGTCCAGGATAATTAAAGGAGTTCAAATAACCTGCATCTGTTCCAGCTAATATAGTAACTCCACTATTGTATAGCAAGGGAAGTAAATTAGCAGCAGCTTCAAAATTTTGATGTCTTGATGTAATCGCTTCTGCATTGTCTTTAGCAGCTCTGTCAACTCTCCAGTTGTAAGTTCTTTTTAAAGCGGGCCCCAAGTACCTTAAGTAATCGTCATTGTTATGACTTGTTTTATCTAAATAAGTGGTAATAAAAGAGCCGTTTATGGTAGGTACCACTGCTGTGCCATTTGCCGCCAACTGTTTAAATTTTGCAATAGCTATTGTGCGATCAAAACTTTTTAAGTAAAGCTCATTGGCTTCTTTGCTACTAATTTTATTGGCTGCTCTTAATTTTGTGATACTGTCTTCGTTTTTAGAAGCAGCTCTTTGTAAATATCCAATATGCTCAATGGCAGACAATCCATTTTTTGAAAAAACATCCACATTAATAGTGGAAGGAATATGACCGGTAACTTTCCAGCCTCTTTTTCTTGCAGCTATAATACTTTTTAAAAATAAATCTGGCGCTAAAGTATTATCGGTTATTTTAATAAAATCTACTTTTAATTTTTGCAAGGAGTCTAAGGCCTTAGTTAATTCTTTTTCATCAGCAATTTCTAAATCGCCAGGCCAAATGGAATTAATACCTTCCAATTTTGGTCCCGAAGTGAAAATAGTTGGCCCCAACAAATTACCTTTAGCTATTTTGCTTTTCCATTTGATCACATCTAAACTAATATCTCCTGCGCAATCTCTAACATGACCAACACCCATCGCAATATACAATGTTAGTAGCATTTCATTCTCGGCTTTTAAAGTGTCTCCGCCAAAATGAACGTGCATATCCCAAAGCGATGGCATGATATATTTCCCTGTTGCATCAATTGTTTCATTAGAGGCATAAGCTTTTTTAAGGGAGACACTATTTATCTCAACTATTTTATTTTTTTGAATAGCAATATAACAATTAGGAATAATTTTATTATTGACAACATCAATAATATTTACATTATTGATAATAAGGTCGGCTCTTTTTTGTTGTGCATTGGTACTTAATGCAAGTAAAATAAAAAATAAGGAAAAAGGTATGAATTTCATGGTATTTAGTTGTCTTTAATTATTTTCTCCAATCCCAAAGTACAATATCCCAACCAATGCCACCATATTCAATGGTATGTATAATATTGAAACCTGTTTTTAAATGTGCTTTGATGGATCTTGGATTTTCTTGCGCTACATCGGTAATTAAATATTGATATTCTTTGCTTAAACATTGTTGATAATAAGTATACATTTTTTGTACTAGTCCAATACCCCTATAAGCTTTGCCAACGCATAGTTGACCTACTAAAATATAGTTGATATTTTTTAAAGCAGCGCCATTGTAATTTAACGCGTCAATGGAATCAAACAGGCTATCTAGTAATGGGTGTTGACCATAACTGTCTTTAGTAGTTACAATTACATAACCAGCAATTTTATCTCCATCCTTAGCAATAATGGAAGGTTGAAACTGATGCATTTGTTGTAAAGTTTCCATCGAATATTCTGCTGTTAAAAATCCTTCTTTACCAGCTTCTGTTTCGCCAATGAGTTTTCTTAAATTTTCTTTTTGTAATAATCTAATACCTTCTAATTCAGCATCATTTGAAACACGAACAATTTCAATCATAAACTTTGACTTTTCTTTATAAAATTATATAAATCATATTTGGCGCCTGTTTTAAGTTGAGCGCTATAAATTCCATTTACCCCAGAACTAAAATAAGCCACCACACTTGCTATGCCCACGAAAACACCTGCTTCCCATCCAAATAATTCAATGCCCATCACAATGGAGGCGATGTAGCAATTGGTGGCGCCTGCGAATACTGCCACCAATCCCATTCCTGCAAGAAGCGCCAAAGGAAGCGGTATAAACCAAATAAGGATACTGCCTAAAGTAGCGCCTATAAAAAATAAAGGAGTTACTTCGCCACCTTTAAAACCCGCACTCAAAGTAAAACTGGTGAGTAGTATTTTAAGGGCAAAATCAAAATTTCCAGCAGGCGTAAGAAATGCATTTGAAATAGAGGGAATGCCTAGTCCAATAAATTTTGTTGAATTGGTGAATACTATCAACAAGGCAATAACAATGCCACCTAAAAATGGACGCCAGGGTGCAAATTTTATTTTTGAAAATAATCCTTCAAATATTTTTCCTGAGTAAGTAAAGATAAAAGCAGTTAATCCAAATATGAATCCTGCTAATAAGGTCCATGATAAATTAATTAAGGTAATAAATGGCACAGTAGGGATTGTATACATAGTATGTTTCACTTGCCATGCCAAACAAATATAATGTGCACAATAAGCCGTAATAATACTTGGCAAAATATTACCCATTTTTATTTGTCTAAAAGTCATCAACTCTAAAGCAAAAATAGCAGCAGCCAAAGGGGTTCCAAAAACAGCAGCAAAACCTGCACTAATGCCAATAATTAAAATGGTTTTTCTTTCTTCCTTATTTAAATTAAACCAATTAGTGAATTGGTCTGCTATGGAACCACCCATTTGAACAGCAGTACCTTCTCTGCCAGCAGAACCCCCAGCTATATGCGTTAGAAGGGTGCTTATAAAAACAAGTGGAGCCATCAACAAAGGGATAGGTTTTATATTGGTGTTGGCATCGACTGTTTGATGTATTTCTAAAATTAAATTATTTCCTTTATTGCTTTCTGCTCCATAATAATAGTAAGCAAGTCCAATGACTAAACCAATAACAGGTAAAAAATTGATCATCCAAAAATGATGAGACCTCCATTCAGTAACCCAATCCAAGGAAATTAAAAATAAGGCTGTGGCAGATCCTACTAGGCTTCCCACTAGGATGCAAATGAGCATCCATTTAAGAATAAATAAAAAACTAGTATTTAATTTTTTTTCTTGCATTGTAATAGCTATAATTTCAATTATGCTTTATCCTCATTCGTTTTGTGAACCTTCTTTTTACTTAACATCACAATAGCAATAATCACCCAAATCACATTCACCAACATGGAAGGGTAGGCTTGATGGTAATAGGTGTTTACGACAAAGAAAACTCCTCCAATGATATTAGCAACAACATATATTTTGTTATTGGCTGCTAATCTGCCTGTAATATTTAAGGCATAGGATCCTACTATTAATATAGAGCCAATCCAGCCTAAAACTTCAATTAGTATTCTCATGGAATGAAATTAAGTTAAATAGCATAAATGGCTTAGCAAATGAAGTTTAAACTTCAAACAAAATCCAAAATATTGACTATTTTTAATCTTATATGGAAAACTCGTATAAAAAATTATTAGAAAATAATAAAAAGTGGGTGGCAGATCAATTGGCGTTGGACCCTGTTTATTTTAAAAAATTGGCCGACAGTCAAAATCCTGAATATTTATGGATTGGCTGTTCGGATAGTCGAGTTCCTGCTAATACAATTACGGGAACAGACCCGGGTGAAATGTTTGTACATCGCAATATTGCCAATATGGTGGTACATACCGATATGAACATGTTAAGTGTTTTATCTTATGCTGTACAAGTGTTGAAAGTAAAACACATTATAGTATGTGGGCATTATGGCTGTGGTGGTATACTGGCCGCCATGGGGAATAAGCAGGTTGGTTTAATTGACAACTGGTTAAGACATATTAAAGATGTCTATCGCTATCATCATAAAGAATTAGATGCTATTGTTAATGAGATTGAAAGAGCTAAAAGATTTGTAGAATTAAATGTGATAGAGCAAGTGCACGATTTAGGCAAAACATCCATTGTTCAAAATGCTTGGAAAAATAAACAACCCTTGCATGTCCATGGCTGGGTGTACGACATTCATGATGGAGTCATTAATGACTTAAATGTCAGTTTTACTTGTACCAAGGATTTGCACAGTGTTTATCACTTAGATTAGCCATTCAAAATACTCCTATTTAAAATTGATTATAACATTTTGTGTATTCCTAATATAAATTCACAAGTCATTTTTTTAGACTAAGTAAAGAAAAATTATAATGCAATAGCAGCTTGCATATATTTAAAATTTGAATATTTTTTATTGTACTATTTCACTGATTTTCAACCATATATATAAGGAATTAAGGATAAATTATTTTCTGTTTAGAGTTAATACTAAGTTCACATTGAGGTAACATTACGGTAACATTGAAATCTAATCTTTGCGGTATAAATAATTATACTGTGAAAAGGTTATTACTACTCATTGGATTTATCGGAATTGCATTTATATCTCAAGCTCAAAAAGCTAAATTAACTGGTAAAATTACTAGTAATAAAAACGAAGCACTTGCGAGTGTTTCACTTACATTAAAATCTGATAAAACACAGATTGCTAAAACTGACATTGAAGGAAGATATAGTTTTATAATTGATGTAGCTAAAAACTATACACTAGTTTTAACCTATGTTGGGTATAAAAATAAAACAGTTCAAGATATTAAAGCTACTACTACTAATGAAGATTTAGTAGTAGATGTAGTTTTAGAAGAAGCTAATTCAAAATTAGCGGATGTAACCGTATCTGCTAACAGATCTGCTAACAAAGGCGCTACCGATAACGCTTTAATTTCTTTTCAAAAAAATACGAATACAGTAGCTTCAGTTATTTCTGCAGAGACTATTAAAAGAAGTCCAGATCGTAATACTGCGGAAATTTTAAAAAGAACACCAGGCGCTTCTATACAAGAAGGTAAATATATAATTGTAAGAGGATTGGCGGATCGATACAACCAAGCTATGTTGAATGGTATTTTATTAACCAGTACCGAGCCTGATCGTAAAACTTTCTCTTTTGATTTATTCCCTTCTCAAATTATTGATAACATCATTATTAATAAAGCATTCGTTCCAGAATTGCCAGGTGAGTGGGCAGGTGGTTTAATCCAAGTAAATACAAAGGATGTACCTACAAAGAATTTCTTTAATATTCAATTAGGTACGAGTGCCAATAGCTTAATTACTGGGAAAGATTTTTTCAAAGACAAAGGGGGTAAAACAGATTGGCTAGGTATTGACGATGGATCAAGAGCGTTACCTACTGGTTATACTACTAAATCGAATTTTGATACTTCTAGTATGGGCGCAAAAACAGCATTAGGTAAAACTATGTCAAGTAATTGGGCACCAGTTCAAACTACAGCGAAGCCAAATATTAACATGCAAATGAATGGCGGTTTTGCTGGAACACTATGGGGTAAAAAAATTGGGGGTATGTTTGGTGTGAGTTATGCAAATTCATACCGCTTCCAAGATAATATCAATAATCAAAATGGTATCTCTAATGAAAAATTTGTCCCAATCACTGAATTAAAAGATAGCAAGTATTTCCAAGACATTAATATGGGTGCTATTGCAGGTTTATCTATTTTCTTAAACCCATTGAATAAAATTAGTTATAAAGCTATTGTAAATGTTAAAACTGCTAATACTTATAACTCAAGAATGGGTACCGACTATTCAAGACAAGATTTAATAAAAGGGAATGAGTTTATTTTTAGCCAAAACGTATTTTTTACTAATCAATTGAATGGTGAACATAGCTTGTCTAGTAAATTGAAGTTCAATTGGTATGGAGCGTTTAATATTTTAGATTCATATACACCAGACCAAAGAAGAATTGCTTACACTAAAAGTATAACTGGTAGTGATCCTTATGTACTAAATATTTCAAATACTTTATCTCAACAATCAGGTAGTAGAATTTTCCAAACCTTATCTGATTATATTTATACAGCAGGTGGTGATTTAACTTTTAAAATAAATCAACAAAATACCGTTAAAGCAGGTTATATGGGTCAAGTAAAGGATCGTTTATATGACGCTCAATTATTTGCCATCACCATGCCTATAGACAATCCTTCTTTAAGATTATTGCCAGCAGAATCTGCTTTTGTGCCTAATAATTTTGGAACAGGTACTGATAATAAATTTGCTTTCAATTCTATTCAAAATAGAAATTTCAGATACTTAGCCAACACTATTTTAAATGCTGGTTATGTACAATTTGATAATAAATTTTCTGAAGGCTTAAGAGTTGTGTGGGGCTTAAGAGTAGAAAATTTTGACCAATTAGTAGGTTCCGTTAAAAAGTGGGATCCTCGTCATACTTATTCTAAGGTTACTGATTACCTACCAGGTGTGAATGCAACTATTAAAGTGAATGAAAAATCAAATTTAAGAATAACCGCATCTCAAACAGTGATTCGTCCAGAATTAAGAGAATTATCTGCTTTAAATATATATGACTTTGAATTAAACGCTTCTGTTTCTGGTAATCCATCTTTAAAGCGTACAAAAATTACCAATACCGACCTTCGTTATGAAGTGTATCCTGCAGCAGGTGAAATGTTTACTGTTGGTGTATTCTATAAGAACTTTGATAACCCTATTGAAAGTATTTATCAAGAAGCTGGAGGTGGTACAAGCTTATTCTCTTTCCAAAACGTTTCAAAAGCGACTGCATTTGGTTTTGAAATAGAAGGACGTAAAAAATTATCTTCTAGATTTACTTTACAAGCAAACGGTTCTTATATCAATTCGAAAATTGATGACGCTGCTTTAAATGTAAACAGAGCATTACAAGGTCAATCTCCTTATATTATCAATACTGGTTTATTATACGATGTGGTTGAAAAAGGGTTTAATGCTACAGTTTTATTCAATCAAGTGGGTAAACGTATTTACCTAGTAGGGGACATTCAAGCTGGTGCTGGTGCTCCTGATGTATATGAAAATCCAAGAGCCTTAGTTGATTTTCAAATTAGCAAGAAATTTTCAAATAATAAAGCAGAGATTAAGCTTACAATTTCCGATATCCTAAACCAAAGACAAATTTTCTATCAAAATAATAATAGTAGTACTGAATATGATAAAGCAAATGATGCTACTCGTTTTTCAAGAAAATTTGGTACTACTTATGGCGTAACACTTAATTACTCTTTATAATATAACAAAATCAAAAAACTTTTTTTAAATACAAAAACAATGAAACAATTATTTATTTTATCCCTAGCTTTTTTAGCCGTTACTGGTTGCAGAAAGATTGAAATGGATGGCGAAAAAGAAATCTTCGTAGTAACGAAGGAAGTTGCTCCTGTAGGTGTGGTA
>CAMBEQ010000012.1 GCA_945865545.1 Sediminibacterium ginsengisoli
CATCCAATTCATATTTTTTAAATCACTTAAAATAGCAAGCGACTTACGAAGGGCTATCATTTTTTTTGTAGCTGAGAAAATGGTATTTTCATAGCTGCCTACTTCATTTCTTTTTTTGTTTTTATTCCAATCAATGATTGGTCGGTGCATCCATCTATTGTCATAGCTTTTACCATCTTCTTGTAAATAACTATAGTCATTGGTATAGGCTAATTCATCTCCATAAAATAACATGGGAATACCTCCTATGAATAGAGTCATTGCTTGCATTAAAATAATTTTTTTTAATGCGTGTTCAATTTCAATTTCACTTTTCCATTCGATGGCTTTTTCTAAACCGCATAAGGAAGCCAAGGAACCGCTAATGCGCGCGTCACCGGTTTTAGGATTTACTGAAAATAAAGCACCTGCAGCAGGGGAGCCTTCCTGCCATCCTGCAAAATAATTTTTTAAATAAGTACGATGTTGGTAGGCATTGAAACCTACTCTTTCAATCATTTCATCGTCATAGCCTAATCCAATATCATCATGACATCTTGTATAGGATATCCAAGTGCAACCAAAAGGTTTTTGCATCATGGGATGTTGTGCAGCCAACATCACTCTTGTATCGCCAGTCGCTAAAGCGTCCCATTGTAATGCCATTTGAGTGGCATTGTACGCCACATCACATTCTTTGGCAGCAGCTTCCTCTGTACCAAAATATTTTATAATTTCATTAGGAGACACAATGGCTTCGCCTAATAAAGCCATCCCTGGACTAGCTACCAGCACACATTGTTTTAAAAGTTTTAATAAAGTATGTGCTTGAGGTAAATTTTGACAACTGGTTCCTAATTGTTTCCATATAAAGGCAGGTGCATCAATCCTTAAAATATCTACCCCTAAATTGGCGTAATGTAAAACATGCTCTAGCATTGCTACAAAAACACTTGGGTTACTATAATTTAAATCCCATTGGTATTGGTGAAAAACAGTCATGACCCATTTTTTACATTCGGGTATATAAGTAAAATTGCCTGGCGAAGATTCCGGAAAAATCTCAGGCATACTTTGATTAAATTGATTAGGAATATCTTGGGTATCATAGCAATAAAAAAAATCTTGATAATAAGTATCGCCTGCTTTTGCTTTTTGCGCCCATTCATGGTGATGTGAAGTATGATTATAAACGATATCAAGCATTACATACATTTTCTCTTTATTCATTGCTTGAATAAGGCTATTTAAATCTTCATTGGTTCCAAAACGGTCATCTATTTTTCTAAAATCGGATACCGCATAACCTCCGTCACTTTCTCCTTCTGGGCTTTCAAACAAGGGCATTAAATGCAAAAAATTTACACCTAGCTCCTTACAATAAGGTAGCTTTTCTTGTAAGCCTTTTAGGTTGCCTGCAAAACGATCTACATACAAACTCATGCCAGTAATTTCATTGCTTAAAAACCAATTTTGTTTTTTTGCTTTGGCGATATCTTTCTTTTTAAAAATGGCTGGGCGTTGTTGGTAAAATAAAATCAATGCGCTAAGTAATGCATCAAACCCTTCATTTCTTTTTGAGTGGCCGCCATAAATTTCATTAAACAAAAACTCTATTTCATCTATATGCGCAAAAAAATGAGTGACAAATGCTTTGTCATTTTTTTTAAAGTCAATTTTATGGGATTGTAGTAATTGTAAACCAAATTGGTGTAAGGGACTATCGTTCACTGTATATTAATTAAAAATCGAATTATTTAAATGTTTAAAAGCTTCCATAGCGCCCATGTATTCACAGGTTCTTGCGCCCGCTTTATTGGCATTGGCAATTATTTTTTTCCATGCTGTAGTATCAATAGCGCCAAGGGTTGTAGGATTAGCGTTTATTAATTGAAATAAAACAGCACCCACAAATGCGTCCCCTGCACCGGTGGCGTCCACTGGCGTAATGGCAATGCTTCCAATCATTTCATTATGATCTCCTATACTTAACAGAGTGCCTTCCTTTCCTAGAGTAATGGCAAAAACAGCAGATGATTTTTTTCTTAAAGCCACTGCCGCATGTTGAACGGTGTCGGTGCCGGTAATAAGCATCGCTTCTTCATCACTTAATTTAAAAAAATGACATTGTTCAATAAAAGGCCAGCACTGATCAATAAAGCTTTGTGTATTATTTTGAAATAATAAATGTCTATAATTGGGATCGAAACTAATAATTGCGCCAGCTTCCTTTGCCCTTTTTAATAAATTAGTATAGGCTATTTGTAAAGGGCCAGGTAAAAAACCAGTGGCAGAACCAAAATGTACAATGCTGTATTCCTTTAAGTCCAATGGGGCTAAGTTGGTTTCACTTAACTGGCCATCCGCTCCTCTATTAAAATAAAAATCTCTTTCCCCATCTTCCATTAAGGAAACAAAAGCAAAAGTGGTAAAATGGTGGGGATCTTGAAAAATCCATTTAGTGTTAACGCCCATCTCTTCCAATAAATCAATTAAATGTTGTCCAAAAGGATCCTTACCCACTTTAGCAGCCATGTCTACGGAGCCACCTAGCGCTGCAATGGCAGCGGCCACATTCGCAGGGGCACCACCAGCTTTTTTTATAAAATTTTGCCCTTTGGATAAACTTGAACCACGATCGGTACAAATCATATCTATTAAGGCTTCTCCTACACACAGTACTTTCATATTTGTTTAATTTCTAATTATTGGGTTTAGCAGTTTTTACAGAGCAGTCACTTCATTTTCTTTTTTTAATGGAGGGTCCGTCTTGATCAAAAAAGTCAAGCCACCCGCAATGAGTAAAAATATTCCTGCAAAGCTAATGGCTTTTCCAGGGTCATTATTCAGAAAATGTTTTAATATAAAACCAAAACTTAAATTTTGTATTAGCATTGGAATAACAATCATCATATTAATGATGCCCATATACACTCCATATTTTTCTTTTGGAATTTTATGAACTACTAATAAATAAGGGATGCCCATCATACTTGCCCAAGCAATACCAAATCCAGTCATTGGAATAAATAATAAATTTTTATCCGTAATGTGTGGGAAAATGAGCAAGCCAATACCTGCCATAGCTAAACAAATAATATGAATTAATTTAGGGCTCATTTTTTTAGCCAACCAAAGCAATCCGAATGCAGATAAAAAAGTAACTACATTGTACCAGCCATTGACTAGTCCGGTCCAACCCACTGCTTCGTCATAAGCAGGATTATTTTGATAAGTGCTGGTTTTCCATACAGATAAGGCAATACTTTTGGAAGCGTTTTGCCAATAACAAAACAAAGCATACCATTGAAATACATACACCAATGCTAATTGCCACATTACCCTAGGCATGATTTTAATAGCAGAGCCTATTTCAATAAAAGGGGTCAGTAAATTAATTTTTTCTGCTTTTAATTTGGCTAATTCTTCAGGGCTGGGTGGAATTTCTGGAGTTTTTAAAACAGACCAACTTACAGAAGCAATAGAGCAAATGCTACCTAAAAAGAAGCTGGCATATACCCAATAAGGTAAGCTACCATAATGCCCAGTAATATTTTTCTGAAAAACGAATAAGGAAAGATTGGCTAAAGTAATGCCAAGTCCTGTAAAAAAACTTTGAGTTAAAAAACCAGCCGCGTGTTGCTTAGAAGGAAGTTTGTCTGCAATAAAGGCACGATAGGGTTCCATGGCAGTATTGTTGGCTGCGTCTAATATCCAAAGTAAACCCACCGCCATCCATAAAGTGCTACTAAATGGGTATAGGAATAAACACAAACTACATAATAGAGCACCTATCATAAAGTAGGGCTTGCGTCTGCCAAAACGAGGGGACCAGGTTTTGTCACTCATAGCACCAATTAGGGGTTGTATCAATAAGCCTGTCATAGGGCCAGCTAAATTTAATAAGGGAATTTGATCGGGACTGGCGCCCAACATATCATATATTGGATTAACTGCAGATTGTTGTAATCCAAAACTATATTGAATGCCCAAAAAGCCCACATTCATATTAATAATCTGGGTAAAAGTTAGATTAGGTTTAAAAGACATATTGGCCTTGTTTATGGGTGAAGCAAAACGTTACTCAATATAGTCATTTTGAATTTTCTTGGCAATTTTAACACCGCAAACCTTTGCTAAATGTATCTTCGCATTCATTGAATATTTAAATTAACCAATGTCCTATATAGTAGAGTATCAAAAAGCACAGGTTTTACAAGCTTTGCGCTATCATTTTATAAAGCAATCAGAAATCAAAACTTTAATGATTGTAGTAAATGTATATGCCATTGCGACGGGTGTTTTATTGTTTTTAAAAAAAATTAGACCTGAATTATTTTTACTAGGTTCTATACTTTGGATTGTTCTATTACTATTGTTTTGGTATGCTATGCCTGCTGTTTTTTATAGAAAGGCTGAACTTTTTAAACAAAGTTGGCAATTTAGTTTCGATCATGAAAAAGCCAATCTCTATTCTACAATTGGATCAGCTCAATGGAATTGGAACGAAATGACGCACTATTTTGAGAGTCCTTATTTTTTTCATTTCTATTTTGGGCCCAAAACATTTTTTTTAATACCCAAGGAAAATATACCTATTGAGGCACAGCAAGAAATTAGAAGGCTAATAAAGAATAAATAAGAAGCATTTTGCTTCCTGCTAACTACTACCTGTTCGTTTAAGATGAGCTCAAATAAGCACCTTTTGGCTAAGTTGGGGCCTTTTTAAGTACCTAAATGGCCTAATTTAGGCTTACCTTGTATAAAGAGATCAAATTGTGTAAACAAAAAGGCAAATAAAATACTTCGTTTTTGACAAAAAGTATATTTTTGCGCCGTAAACAAAAATCTTTTACAATGTCAGACATCGCTACAAGAGTTAAAAAAATCATCGTTGACAAATTAGGTGTAGATGAAGCAGAAGTTACTAACGAAGCTTCTTTTACCAATGATTTGGGAGCAGATTCATTAGACACCGTTGAATTAATTATGGAGTTTGAAAAAGAGTTCAACATTTCTATTCCAGATGAACAAGCAGAAACTATTACCACCGTTGGACAAGCTGTTGCTTATTTAGAAGAGCACGCTAAGTAATTAAACTTTAATTTAAAAGTTTCGATTTGAGCCATCGGCATATTTTAATCCGCCTTTTTGAGCCTTTGCTTTAAAGGCGGATTTTTAATTTTTTAAAAAGACCATCATGTATTCCAAAAGAATTGTAGTAACAGGAATAGGCACTTTAACCCCCATTGGAAATGACCTAGCTACTTACTGGGACAGTTTAATTAATGGAGTGTCAGGATCTGACATGATTACTCAATTTGATGCGTCTAAATTCAAAACAAGGTTTGCATGTGAAATAAAGGGCTTTGATCCAGAAGCTTTTATGGAAAAAAAAGAAGCCAGAAAATTAGATCGATTTTCACAAATAGCATTAGTCGCCAGCGATCAAGCGGTAGCCGATGCGGGCATTACCAAAGACAATGTAGACCACGATAGAGTGGGTGTAATTTTTGCTAGTGGTATTGGGGGCTTAAATACTTTTACCGATGAGGTCATCAATTATTCTAAGGGAGATGGAACTCCAAGATTTAATCCTTTCTTCATTCCCAAAATGATATTAGATATTGCAGCTGGCCAAATTTCTATGAAACATGGTTTTAGAGGTCCCAATTTTGCAGTAGTAAGTGCTTGCGCTTCAAGCACCAATGCCATTATTGTTGCCATGGACAATTTAAAATTAGGTAAGGCAGATATTATAATAACAGGAGGTGCGGAAGCGGTAATTGGCATTGCAGGTATGGCCGGGTTCAATGCCATGAAAGCCATGAGTGAAAGAAACGAGGATCCAAAAACAGCCAGTCGTCCTTATGATAAAGACCGTGATGGATTTATTATGGGGGAAGCTTCGGGGGTCTTGGTATTAGAAGAATTAGAACACGCTAAAAAACGTGGTGCAAAAATATATTGCGAAGTAGTGGGTGGAGGAGCTACTGCAGATGCCTACCATTTAACTGCTCCTCATCCAGAAGGACTAGGTGCAAAAAATGTAATGAACGCTGCATTAAGGGACGCGGGCATGCAGCCTAATGAAATTGATTATATCAATACCCATGGTACTTCAACCCCCCTTGGAGATATTGCTGAAGCCAAAGCCATTACTGCCGTATTTGGAGAGCATTCTTATAACTTAAATATAAGTTCTACCAAATCTATGACTGGGCATTGCTTAGGTGCGGCGGGCGTTATTGAAGCCATTGCTTGTATTCAAGCAGTTATTCATGATATTATACCTCCCACTATTAATCACTTTACCGACGACCCCGATTTAGATCCAAAACTTAATTTTACTTTTAATAAAGCACAAAAAAGAGTGGTGAATGCTGCATTAAGTAATACGTTTGGATTTGGTGGACACAATGCTTGCGTGATTGTGAAAAAATACAAAGCTTAACTTATTATAGGGGGCGTTCTATAAAATTTATATTGAAAAGATTAAGACATATATTTTCTTTTTTTAAGAAGTCCGAGTTTGAAACAAACTTGTCGCATTTAATTGGTTATCATACCAAAAGTGTTTTACTATTTCAAACTGCACTTAATCATAGGTCTGTAAAAGACAATCCTACTGAAAATAATGAAAGGCTTGAATTTTTAGGGGATGCCATTATTGGTGCAGTAGTAGCTGATTATTTATTTAAAAAGTATCCTTATAAAGGAGAAGGCTTTTTAACGGAGATGCGCAGTAAAATGGTGAACAGGCAACAATTGAATCATATTGGAGTTCAAATGGGTTTACGTAAAATGACTCGATTCAATAAAATGGATGGCAGTTTAAGAACAAGTCAAATATTTGGAAACACTTTGGAAGCCTTGGTGGGAGCCATTTATTTAGATAAAAAATATGACTTTACTAAGGTTTGGATTTTAGAAAAAATGATACAACCTTATTTGTTCATGGAAGATTTAGAACAAATAGATATCAATATTAAAAATAAAATTATTGGATGGGCTTCTAAGCAAGGAAAGCAAATTGATTTTGTTTTAGCAGGGGAGCAGTTAGAAGGTCGACGCAGATTATTTACCATCAATGTGGTCATAGATGGAGAAGTGGTCACTGCACAAAGGGGATATACAAAAAAAGATGCTAGCCAATTGGCGGCACAAAAAGCCATTGAAATTTTAGGAATTTAATTTACTCATCTACTTTGGCAAAGTTCAATAAGTACACCATTCGTTTCTTTAGGATGCACAAAACAAACCCATTTATTATCGGCCCCTATTTTAGGACTATCGTTTAAAAGAGTAAAGCCCTCTTTTTTTAGTCGCTCCATTTCTTCAATAATATTGGGCACTTCAAAAGCAATATGGTGCATGCCTTCCCCTTTTTTATCAATAAATTTTGCAATAATCCCTTCTGGGTTAGTGCTCTCCAGTAATTCAATTTTGGCGTTTTGTTGAAGAAAAAACGCCGTATTTACTTCTTCACTATCTATCTTTTCTGTTTTGTAACAAGGGCTGCCCAATAGCTTTTCAAATAAGGGGATACTTGTTTGTAAGTTTTTAACTGCAATGCCGATATGTTCTACTTTAAAATTCATGCCTATTTTGTTTTACGAATTGGGAAAATTTTATATTCAAAACCGAACGAATTCAGTAATATCAAGCCCTAAGCGTTACTTTTGTGCTATAGAAAAAACCAAATTCGAACATGTTAAAATTACCAATTTATCTCGATCATAACTCAACTACGCCCATGGATCCAAGGGTTTTAGAAGCGATGTTACCTTATTTTGTCGAAAATTTCGGAAATGCAGCTAGTCGTAACCATTCTTTTGGATGGCAAGCGGAGGAGGCAGTGGATTATGCTAGAGAGCAAATCGCTCAATTAATTGGGGCAGATCCAAAGGAAATCATCATTACATCCGGAGCGACCGAAGGGGATAATCTTGGAATTAAAGGGGTGTTTGAAATGTATGCAACCAAAGGCAATCACATCATAACTTGTACTACAGAGCATAAAGCGGTGTTAGATACCTGTAAGCACCTTGAAAAATTAGGCGCCGAAGTAACTTATTTGGAAGTGCAGCCTGATGGTTTGATTGATTTAAAACAATTAGAAGCAGCAATGAAGCCAACGACTATTTTGGTGGCCATCATGTATGCAAATAATGAAATAGGGGTGATACAACCAGTGAAAGAAATCAGTGCCATTGCCAAAAAGCACGGGGCTTTATTTTTTACCGATGCGGTACAAGCAGTTGGTAAAATACCTGTAGATGTTACTGCCGATGGTATTGATATTATGGCATTCACTGCGCATAAAATGTATGGTCCAAAGGGCGTAGGCGCTTTATATGTGCGACGTAAAAATCCACGTGTAAAAGTAACTGCGCAAATAGATGGCGGTGGCCACGAAAGAGGAATGCGTAGTGGTACTTTAAATGTTCCTGGTATTGTTGGATTTGGTAAAGCTGCAGAAGTAGCAAGGTTAGATATGGCCGCAGATACAGAAAGAATTTCTAAATTGAGAGATAAATTAGAAAATGCACTAAAACAAATAGACGAAACATATGTCAATGGGAATCCAGCACACCGTTTACCGCATGTGAGTAATATTTCATTTAAATATGTTGAAGGGGAAGGGCTAATGATGGGCTTTAACAAAGACATCGCTTTATCTTCAGGTTCAGCATGTACCTCAGCTTCATTGGAACCAAGTTATGTTTTAAAAGCATTAGGCCTAGGAGATGATTTGGCACATAGTTCTCTTCGTTTTGGATTGGGAAGACAAACTACAGAGGAGCAAATTGATTTTACGATTAAAGCAATAACAGAAACTGTTTTAAAATTAAGAGAGATGAGTCCTTTGTGGGAAATGTTTAAAGAAGGCATTGACATTGACGCGATTCAATGGGCACATCATTAATAATTTCACCTTATTCATTTAATATTTTTTTAATAATTTTACAATAATAAAAACAACCCATCATGGCCTATTCAGATAAAGTAATCGATCATTATTCCAATCCTAAAAATGTAGGAACATTAGATAAAGCCTCTAAAAGTGTAGGAACAGGATTAGTAGGCGCTCCAGAATGTGGAGACGTTATGCGTTTGCAAATTGAGGTAGATCAAACAACTGGTCTTATCACCGATGCAAAATTTAAAACTTTTGGTTGTGGTTCGGCTATTGCTTCTTCTTCATTAGCTACCGAGTGGTTAAAAGGAAAAACAATCGATGAGGCTGTAAAAATTGACAATATGGATTTAGTTGAGGAATTAAATTTACCTCCTGTAAAAATACATTGCTCCGTTTTAGCAGAAGATGCTATTAAAGCAGCTATCAATGATTTCCGTGTAAAGAATGGCTTGGCTGAATTGGTGTTTGAACAAAGCCATGTGTAATTTATCTATCAAGGAGTAAGCTGTAAATACGATGAGTGAAGTAGCCCAAGAGAATTCAATTTATGTAAGCGAAAAAGCCAAGGCCAAGGTGTTGCAGTTAATGCAAGACGCTGGTGTTACTGGTGATGCCTCTTATTTTTTGAGAGTAGGGGTGGTGGGCGGTGGCTGTTCTGGCTTAAGTTATAAATTAGACTTCGACAATGAAATAAAGCCCATGGATCAAGTTTTTGAAGACAATGGGGTAAAAATTGTTACCGATTTAAAAAGCTTTTTATACTTGGTCAATACTGAATTAGAGTTCTCTGATGGCCTCAATGGGAAAGGCTTTTTCTTTAATAATCCCAATGCTAGTAGAAGTTGTGGATGTGGCGATAGTTTTGCAGTTTAAATTAACTCAATGAAAAATATAAGATTCTTATAATATTCAATGCCCCGACAACTCGGGGCATTTTTTTTGTAGCTTTGGTGCATGTGGGCAATTTGTAAAAAGGAATGGGCGCAATACTTTAGCGGAATCACTGGTTACTTAATCATTGGCTTTTATTTATTGATTAATGGACTGGTACTATTTGTTTTACCTAATTACAATATTTTAGATTTTGGCTATGCTTCTTTACAAGCATATTTTGATTTTGCTCCCTGGTTTTTATTGTTATTGATACCTGCCATTACCATGCATAGCTTTTCCGACGAATACAAGCTAGGCACTTATGAAGTAGTAAGCACTTTACCTATCCGACCCTTACATTTAGTAGTAGGTAAATTGATAGGCACCTATTTGATTGTTTTAGTAGCCATTGCTCCTACACTTTTATATGCCATTGCTATAGATTCTTTGAGTGCTATTGGGGGTTTGGATTGGGGAGGTACCTTGGGCGCTTATTGCGGGTTACTATTTTTGTCTGCGGCCTATACGGCCATTGGAATTTATGCGAGTAGCACTACCAAAAATAATTTAGTTTCCTTATTGTTGTCTATTTCGATTTCCTTAGTATTTTTTAAAGGTTTTGATTGGCTAAGTAACCTTAGTTTATTTAAAAACGGGTATGATTATTATATTACTCCATTAGGATTTAGCCATCATTATCGATCCATGAGCAGGGGGGTTTTGTCTTTTCAAGATGCAGTATATTTTATTTCTATACTTATTTTATTTTGCATAGGATGTCTTGAGAATATAAAAGCAAAATTTAAATATGTAGTAACACTTGCACTAATTTTAATGTTCAATTATATTGCTTTTGTATGGCCTATACAGATTGATTTCACTAAGGAGCAACGATATACCTTAAGTGAAAGTTCGAAACAAATTATTCAAAAAGTAGAAAATCCTATAAAAATTCATTTGTATTTAGGCGGAGATCTCCCAGCTTATTATAAAAAAATTGCACAATCTACTGCTGGCTTATTGGAACAATTGCATCAAATTAATCCAAAATCTATTCAATGGCAAATTGAAGTGCCTAGTCAAATGTATAAAGACACGGCCTTATATCAATTATATGATAGTTTATCAAAATTAGGTTTGCCTATACAGCGCTTACAGGAACAAGATCGTGCTTCTGATAAAAGAGTAGATCAATTATTAATACCAGGGGCTTTAGTAGAAGTAGCAGGACAAAAGCCAATAGTGATTGATTTGAGAAGTAGTAAAAAGATTTTCAAGCCCTATAATATTGTTAAAGATATTCCTGAGGAAGATTTGGAAGCCAGTGCCAATGCCGCTGAGGCCTTATTGGAATATAAATTCACACAAGCTATTTATTTATTAAACAGAACGCAAGTACCTACCATCGCTTATACCATTGGCAATGGAGAGCCGGTCGATTTAACAGTGAATGATTTGGGTGAATCCATACGTCATCAATATAATTTGGTGGTGTTTGATTTAAAAAAGGGCTATCCTGATGCGAAAAAAATAAAAACTCTTCTAATTATAAAGCCTACAATAGCTTTTTCTGAATTAGATAAAATAAAATTGGATCAATACATCATGTCTGGTGGAAATATCATTTGGGCGGTGGATAAACTGTATGCTGAATATGATAGTTTACAAAAAACAGATGGAACTTATGTGGCTTATGATAGAGGACTGGCACTAGATGATTTATTTTTTAAATATGGGGTAAGAATGAATAGTAATTTAGTACAAGATTTAAACTGTGCGAAATTACCTATGGTGATAGGAAAGCAACCCGATGGAAGTCCAATGATGCAGCGCATTCCATGGCCTTATTATCCTTTCTTATTGGGAGAAGATAGACACCCCCTAGTACAGAATTTGGATAGAGTCCTTTCCTTATTCCCCTCCAGTATTGACACTTTACAAAATAGTGCTATTAAAAAAACTATTTTACTAAGTACCGATACCAATAGTAGATTAATTGCTTCTCCTAATTTAGTTTCTTTAAATAGTGTAAAGGACGAGGCGGAAATGGCTTCTTTTAATAAACACCAGGTACCCATTGCTGTATTATTGGAAGGGAAATTTAGTTCCTTATATGCCAATCGAATTTCAACAATTTTAAAGGATAGTATTTTAAGAACAACGGGGCAGCATTATAAGGCAGTAGGCGAAAGTAATTCGAAACAAATAGTTATATCAGACGCTGATATTTTCACCAATCAAGTGGATAAAACCAGAGGGGCTTTACCCATGGGGATGATTCCTTTTGAGGAGTATCAATTTGCGAATCATGATTTTTATTTAAACAGCATTGCTTTTTTAAATGAACCATTTGGACTATTAGAAAGCAGAAATAAGTTCGTTGTTTTACGCTTATTAGAAAAGCAAAAAGTGGAGGCCAATAGGTTGTTATGGCAAATTATAATCATTGCTAGCCCCATTTTATTACTTATTATCGGCTTCGCCCTCTGGTCTTTTTATAGAAAACGTCAATTTGCTGTGTAGCATAGGATGTCTTAACTTCGCACTATGACAACAGATCAAATAGTTTACCTGGTTTTTGGATGTGTAATTGCAGTCGCATTAATACTTGATTTAGGATTTTTGAGTAAAAAAAATGCAACTATCTCTATTGGGCAGGCTTTGCGTCAAACTTTTATATGGGTTTTATTGGCCCTTGCATTTTTTATTTTCATGTGGGTAGAGGAAGGGCAAAAATTAGCGCTAGAATACCTGAGCGGTTACTTGATGGAGTGGAGTTTAAGTATAGATAATATTTTTGTTTTCATTCTTATATTTAGTTCTTTTAAAGTTAAAGAAAAACATATTCCTCGAGTTTTATTGATAGGTATTTTAATTGCCATTTTATTAAGAGTGGTTTTTATTACTATAGGTGTAGCGTTGGTCGCTAAATTCTCATGGTTGCTTTATATTTTTGGTGTTTTCTTATTGTACACGGGCTATAACATGTTTATAGCTGGAGAGGATAGTCAATTTGATCCACATGAATCGAAAGTATATTTATTTTTAAAAAGATATTTACCCATAGGCAATACCGACGGGGATGGGAAATTTGTAATAAGAGATCATAATAATAAGCCATTGTATACGAGTTTATTTGTAGTAGTAATTTTACTAGCTATGATAGACTTGGTTTTTGCCTTGGATTCTATTCCGGCAGTAATGGGCATTTCTAATAGCAGTTTGGTTATTTACACTTCTAATATATTTGCTATCCTAGGCTTGCGTTCCTTATTCTTTTTATTAAGAGGGGCGGTGAATCAATTTGAACACCTTCAACAAGGCATTGCCATTGTGCTTATTTTTATTGGAATAAAAATGTTAGGCGAACATTATATTAGCGAATGGGTGGATAAAAATACTCAAGTGCTTATATCTTTGATTTTCATCATTTTTTGTATTTCTGGATCTATTTTCTATTCCATATTTACTGCTAAGCAAAAATTAGCTAAAGCGCATAAGAAAGAAGTATCCTAATAGGAGGCCTTGCACACTACTATCAAACATATTGCCCATAGCATTTCTGCCCATTTAGTTTTGGTGCAGGATGCGGAAATAGCGTATTTGCTTATTGATAGTCGCCGACTGGTTTTCCCTGGAACCAGTTTATTTTTTTCTTTAAAAACAGCCCATCAAAATGGGCATGATTTTATAGCCGACCTAGTGCAAAGAGGAGTTAGGAATTTTGTAGTGGAGTCTAATTTTGATTGTACCCCTTTCCCGCAATGTAATTTTATTTTAGTTGATAATGTATATAAGGCTTTACAACATATTGCACAGCAACACCGTTCCTTATTTAACTATCCGGTGATAGGTATCACAGGGAGCAATGGTAAAACCATTGTGAAGGAATGGTTGGCACAATTGTTAGAGGGATCTTATAAAATTATTAAAAGTCCCAGAAGTTATAATTCGCAAATTGGAGTGCCCTTAAGTGTTTGGGGAATGAGTGCCGCACACAATTTAGCCCTGTTTGAAGCAGGGATTTCTACCAAAGGTGAAATGCAAATTTTAAAAAACATTATTGAACCTACCATTGGCATTTTTACCAACATAGGTACAGCGCATCAAGAGGGCTTCTTTGATGAGCAAGAAAAACTAAATGAAAAATGGCTTTTGTTTAAAGATGCGCATACAGTGATAGCTCCTTATTCAATATTGGATAAAGTCATTCATCGAAAAGATCAAAAAATAATTTCATGGGGAGCTACTATAAAAGCTAATTTATATATCAGCTCTGAAACCATACATAAAAATGGGGTTTCAATTCAAGCCCTATATGAAGAACAATCAAAAACCTTAGAGATACCGTTTACTGATAAAGCTTCAATTGAAAATGCCATTACCTGTTGGGCTACTTTATTGTTTTTGGGAATGGCTGATACCAGCATTCAAGCAGAAGTACTTCAGTTAAAGCATTTAGAAATGCGTATGCAAATAAAAAAAGGCATGCACCAATGTTATTTATTAAATGATAGTTACAGCAATGATTTATCTTCCATAGCATTGGCTTTAGAATATGCAAAGCAGCAAGCAGGGTTACTTCCCCTCACACTCATTATTTCAGATTTTGCTCAGGCTGGTGAGCAACAATATATAGCAGCCGCAGATCTGATGAAAGCCTATCCTATCAAAAAAATTATTACGATAGGCATGCATTGGAATTTATTTTTGAAAAAAAATACAACCCTATTTTCATCTAGCTTATCCATTCAGTGTTATCAAAGTACTAAAGATTTTTTATCGAACTTGGATACTACTTTATTCAAAGAAGAATTTATTTTATTAAAGGGGGCTAGAGTATTTGAATTTGAAAAAATAAATAAGGTGTTACAATACCAAGTGCATCAAACTCAATTGGAGGTAAATTTGACGGCGCTGGTTCATAATTTTAAAGTAGTAAAAAATAAAATAGGCCCTACTGTAAAAATCATGGCTATGGTGAAAGCGTTTGGATATGGGGCAGGCAGTATTGAAATTGCCAGAATACTTCAATTTCATCATGTTGATTATTTGGCAGTAGCCTATGCCGATGAAGGTGTAGAGCTAAGAAAAGCAGGTATACATTTACCAATCATGGTAATGAATGTAGATAGTGCAGCCTTTGATGTGTTGATTCAATACCACTTAGCACCCGAAATTTTCTCCATGGATTTATTAGAAGAATTTGCTGCTTATGTAAAACAACAGTCTATTCCTAATTTCCCCATTCATATTAAATTAAATACGGGAATGAACCGATTGGGTTTTGATGAGCAGGAGATTGGTGCTATTGCTGCATTTCTAAAAAAAGAGGCTTGGTTAAAAGTACAATCTATTTTTAGCCATTTAAGTGCTAGTGGAAAGGAGCAGTATAAATTATTTACAGAAGAACAATTAGCTAAATTTAATAAATGGGCTAAGGAAATTGAACAAGCTTTGGGGTATGATACTATTAAACATATTTCTAATTCTGGGGCTATTCTAGACCATCCAAAATATCATTTAGACATGGTTCGCTTAGGGATTAGTATGTTTGGTATTTCATCTACAGAAAATGGTTTCGACAATGTATTACAATTACACACTACTATTTCACAAATAAGAACCATTGCTCCTAGTGAAACAGTGAGTTACAATCGCTCAGGCACTTTAGAGAAAGAAACGGTAGTAGCCACTGTTAGATTAGGCTATGCCGATGGGTTTAACCGAAAACTAGGTAATAGGAAAGGGGCCATGTGGATAGCAGGTGCAAGGGCAGCAATTATTGGAGATATTTGCATGGACATGACCATGATTGATATTACTTCCTTGCCCAATATAAAAGTAGGGGATCGGGTGGAAGTTTTTGGACCTAATTTACCCATTGAACAGTTGGCCAAATGGGCGGAAACCATTCCTTATGAAATATTAACTTCCATTGGACAAAGAGTAAAACGGGTCTATATTCAAGACTAACTTATCTTTGCCACAATTATATAAAATCTATGAACGGGAAAAAAGTAGCTGCATTGATAGCGTTGATTATTTTTATTGATCAAGCGTTAAAATTTTATATCAAACTAAATTATTTTATAGGAGAAGAGCATGCTTTAATAGGCGCTTGGGCCAGACTACATTTTGTAGAAAATGAAGGCATGGCTTGGGGATTGAAATTTGGAGGTGGTTTTGGAAAAATTATTTTAACCCTTTTTAGATTGGCTGCTGTCATCTGGGGTACTTTTTTAATTAAGGGCTTTATCAAACAGAAATACCATAATGGTTTTATTATATGTGCTTCTTTAATTTATGCAGGAGCGGTAGGTAACTTATTAGATAGCTTATTTTATGGGCTTATTTTTGAGGCCAGTTATCCTTATACTACTATGGTAGCGCATCTATTTCCAACTGGCGGCGGCTACGCTTCCTTTTTACATGGGAAAGTGGTGGATATGTTTTATTTCCCAATTATACGAGAAGGACATTTTCCAAAATGGTTTCCAATATGGGGTGGAGAAGAGTTTGAGTTTTTTCGTCCTGTATTTAATTTTGCCGATGCCTCCATCAGTACAGGGGTTATTGCCTTATTTCTCTTTCAAAAGAAGCTATTTAAAGAGCCTACTGAGCCAATAGCCAATGGCGCTGAAGAGCCTTCCAACTAGTCATTTATCGTTATCTGTATCCTAAAATTGGACTGGCCTTTTTTACAAGCTTATTCGTACCTTCGAGCCCTAAAAATGAGCTAGGATAAGCGTTTTATGAATAACAAGTACCCCGAATTAAATGGACTAAATCTTCCCGCTATTGAGGCAGAGATTTTAGCAGCCTGGAAATCAGAGCAAGCCTTTGAGCAATCTGTGACTTTAAGAGAAGGTCAAAAGCCTTTTGTATTTTATGAAGGGCCTCCAAGTGCCAATGGAATGCCTGGCATACATCATGTTATTTCAAGAACTTTAAAAGACATGATGTGTAGGTATAAAACGATGCAGGGATTTCAAGTAAAAAGAAAAGGGGGATGGGATACGCATGGTTTACCAGTTGAATTGGGAGTAGAAAAAGAATTGGGTATTACCAAGGAAGATATTGGAAAAAAAATTAGTGTAGAAGAATACAATAAAAAATGTAGAGAAGCGGTCTTACGCTATAAAAAAGAGTGGGATGATATTACCAACAAAATGGGGTACTGGGTTGACTTAAATAATCCCTACATCACTTTTGAAAATAATTATATAGAAACACTTTGGTGGATATTAAGTACACTGTATAAAAAAGGATATTTGTATCAAAGTGTAAGCATACAACCTTATTCACCTGCAGCAGGAACCGGTTTAAGTTCACATGAATTAAATCAGCCTGGCACTTACAAAGATGTAAAAGATACTTCTGCGGTGGCCATGTTTAAAGCATTAAAAAATACAGATAGTCAGTTTTTATTTGATGCAGTAAAAGGGGCTACTGTACAATCGGAGGAAGTATTTTATATGGCATGGACCACTACCCCATGGACTTTGCCTTCCAATTTAGGTTTAACGGTAGGGCCCAATATTGAATATGTTTTAGTGGCCACTTACAATCCTTATACAGCCGTTCCAGTAAATGTTTTGTTGGCCAAAGCTTTAGTCGGAAAATATTTTAAAGAAGAAGGATTAACTGTAGAAGATTTTGCAGAAGGAGATAAAATAATTCCATGGAAAATAATTGCTACTTGTAAAGGAAGTCAATTGAATGGACTACGTTACGAGCAGTTGATGCCCTTTGAAGCCAATGACCCAAGTACATTTGAAGGAGACCCTTTTAAAATTGTATTGGGTGATTTTGTAACCACCGAAGATGGAACGGGAATAGTACATACTTCTCCAGCTTTTGGTGCAGACGATTATAAGGTAGGACAAAAAAATAATTTAGGTATCATTACATTGGTGGATCGCGAAGGAAAATTTATAGAAGGGGTAGGTGAATTTAGCGGCCGCTTTGTAAAAAATTACAAAGACGAAAAAGAATATCAAGATGTGAACGTAGATATTTCTGTGAAGTTGAAAAAAGAAAATCGTGCGTTTAAAGTGGAGAAGTATGAGCACAATTATCCGCATTGCTGGAGAACCGATAAGCCCATTTTATACTATCCATTAGATGCTTGGTTTATAAAAACCACTGCGGTAAAAGATAGAATGGTGGAGTTAAATAAAACTATTAATTGGAAGCCGAAAAGCACTGGTGAAGGGCGTTTTGGAAATTGGCTAGAGAATATGGTGGACTGGAATTTATCTCGAAGCCGTTATTGGGGTACACCACTTCCTATTTGGAGAACGGAGGATGGCACAGAAGAAATTTGTATTGGTTCGATAGATGAATTAACCCAAGCGTATACAGCTGCCAAGGATAAAGGATTGAACAAGGAAGTTAATTTAAAAATAATTGATGGTAAGTTAGACGTGGATTTACACAAACCATTTGTAGACCAAATTGAAATTTTAAGTGCATCAGGCCAACCCATGAAACGTGTTTCAGATTTAGTAGACGTTTGGTTTGATTCGGGCGCAATGCCTTATGCGCAATGGCATTATCCTTTTGAGAATAAAGATTTTATAGATAAAGGACAAGCTTTTCCTGCGGACTTTATTTGTGAAGGGGTGGATCAAACCCGTGGTTGGTTTTATACTTTACATACATTGGGTGTATTGCTTTTTGATAGTGTGGCGTATAAAGCGGTAATGAGTAATGGGCTGGTATTGGATAAGAATGGCAATAAGATGAGTAAGCGATTAGGCAATGTGGTGAATCCGTTTGAGACCATTGAAAAATATGGAGCGGATGCGACCCGCTGGTATTTAGTGACTAATGCTTCTCCTTGGGATAATTTAAAATTTGATTTAGCAGGCATACAAGAAGTACAAAGAAAGTTTTTTGGAACTTTATATAATACCTATCAATTTTTTGTGTTGTATGCCAATGTGGATAATTTTCATTTTGAACAAGCGCCAATTCCATTAAAGGAAAGGCCCGAGATTGATCGTTGGATTATTTCTTCACTCAATACATTAATTCAAACGGTGACCAATGCCATGGACGATTTTGAGCCAACAACAGCAGGTCGTGCGATTGAAACTTTTGTAGATGAGCATTTAAGTAATTGGTATGTGCGTTTGTGTCGTAGACGTTTTTGGAAAGGCACGTATACCGAAGATAAAATTGCAGCTTACCAAACTTTGTATGAATGTATAGAAACCATTACTAGGTTAATGGCACCTATTGCTCCATTTTTCTGTGATCAAGTTTTTAGAAATTTAAATAGCATCACCAAAAAACATAAAGTAAGCTCCATACATCATGTAGATTTTCCAAAAGCAGATAGCACTAAAATTGATGCTGCATTAGAAACAAGAATGCAAATGGCACAAGACATCTGTTCTTTGGTTTTATCAATAAGAAAAAAGGTCAATATTAAAGTGCGTCAGCCATTACAAAAAATATTAATACCTGTTTTAAATCCTGTTATGAAAAAAGCCATTGAGCAAATGGAGGAATTAATTTTAGCAGAAGTGAACGTTAAAGAAATAAATTATATCACCGATACAGAAGGGGTGATTAGTAAAAAGGTAAAAGCGAATTTTAAGATTTTGGGTGCCAAATTGGGAACCAAGATGAAACAGGCTTCAACACTTATTGCTAATTTGACCCAGGCTCAAATAAGTAGCTTAGAAAAAGATGGGTCTTTGCCATTAGTGATGGAAGGAGAGACTATTCAGTTGTTAATCAATGAAGTAGATATTATAGCTGAAGACATTCCAGGATGGAGTGTAGCGGTAAAAAATTCACTTACCCTGGCCTTGGATATTACCATTAGCCCTGAATTATTAATGGAAGGGAACGCGCGCGAGCTGGTTAATAGGGTACAAAACATCCGAAAAGAGAGCAATTTTGACTTAACGGATAAAATTTTGCTTGAAATTGAGGATAATACAGAGTTGAAAAAATCTATTATTCAATTTTCGGATTATATTTGCCGCGAAATTCTTGCACATCAAATAGACTGGGTTCCTTCCATCAAAGAAGGAGTTCTTGTTGAGATAAATGAGCACCAAATACGTATTTCAGTTAGACAAAAAGGATAAATATGGCTACAAAAAAACCAGCTCCCAAAAAGGCAGCGCCTGCAAAAAAAGCAGCACCTGTTAAGAAGGCAGCTCCCAAAAAAGCAGCACCAGTTAAGAAGGCCGCTCCCAAAAAGGCAGCACCAGTTAAGAAGGTTGCTCCTAAAAAAGCAGCGCCTGTAAAGAAGGTTGCTCCTAAAAAAGCAGCGCCTGTTAAAAAGGTTGCTCCTAAAAAAGCAGTACCAGTTAAGAAGGCCGCTCCTAAAAAAGTAGCTCCTGTTAAAAAAGCGGTACCTGTTAAAACACCTATAAAAAAAGCCACTCCCATTAAAGCTCCTCTAAAAAAAGCAATTCCTGTAAAAGGAAATGTGAAACCAACTATACCTGGGAAAGCGCCAATCGTAGCAAAGCCAGTAGAAAAATATGTTCCACCTGCAAAACCAGTTCCAAAAATTCCAACGCCTCCTGTTAAGCCAGTGCGTAAAGTAGCAGAACCTATTAAAGACATAAAAGTTCCTAAAATTGGTGCAAAAAGTAGCGTGCCTTATCAACCTGGTTATGTACCCATGGAAAGAAGAAAGGAAGTAACAAGATCTACCGATACTTTAGTAAAATACTCTGATGCAGAATTAAAAGAATTCAAAGAGCTAATTTCTAATAAATTAGAAGCAGCCAAAAAAGAGTTAGTTTATTTGCAAGGGCTAATTACTCGTAAAGATGAGTTAGGTGGAGATAATGATGATGCAAGATACATGACCATGGAAGATGGTAGTATTAGCATGGAAAGAGAGCAATTGGGTCAAATGGCAAGCCGTCAAATTTCTTTTATTGACCATTTAGAAAAGGCATTAATGCGCATCGAAAATAAAACCTACGGAATTTGTAGAGTTACTGGACGTTTAATAGACAAAGCGCGTTTGCGTGCTGTACCTCATGCCACATTAAGCCTTGAAGCTAAATTGGGTTATGTTAGAAACAGCCATGATCAATAAGATGAATTATTAAGCTTCTTACTATAAAAAAACCCTGATAATACTATCGGGGTTTTTTGTAAGCTTTAATTACATCAGCTTTTAGGGTCTTCTACACATCAGCTTTTTAGGGTTTTCTACACATCAGCTGCTTTCGCAGCTTCTTATTTCACCTCCTGCATTTCGATCAATTTGCGATAGTAGCCATTTTGGGCAAGTAAGCTATCATGATTACCCCTTTCTACAATATCCCCTTTCTGTAATACAATAATTTCGTCTGCATGTCTAATGGTAGATAGTCTATGGGCAATCACTATAGAGGTTCTATTTTGCATCATATTATTAATAGCTTCTTGTACTAATTTTTCACTTTCCGTATCAAGTGCCGAAGTAGCCTCATCTAAAATTAAAATGGGAGGATTTTTTAATACAGCACGTGCAATGGTTAAGCGTTGGCGTTCTCCACCACTTAATTTACTACCTCTATCACCAATGATACTTTGAAAACCACCTTCTTTTTTTATAATAAAATCATAAGCGTTAGCAATTTTTGCAGCTTCTATAATTTCTGCTTCGGAAGCATCTGGCTTACCCAATGCAATATTAGCAGCAATGGTATCATTGAATAAAATAGGTTCTTGCGTAACTATGCTTATCAAATTTCTTAAACTGTTTAAGCTGTACTCTTTAATATTTCTTCCGTCGATTAATAAATTACCTGCACTTACATCATGAAAACGAGGCACTAAATCGGCTAAAGTGCTTTTGCCTGCTCCAGAGGAACCAACCAATGCAACAGATTTTCCTTTTTTAATGGAAAGATTTATATTTTTTAAAATTGTCGTATCCTGGTATAAAAATTGAACATTATTAAATTCAATAGACTCTTTAAAGGATTCTAATACAATGGGGTTGGCTTTTTCTTCCACCGTTAATGGAGCTTCTAAAATTTCATTCAACCTGTCTAATGTGGCATTACCTCTTGTAACGTTGTAAGCAGCTTGGGATAAGGCTTTTGAAGGGTTGATGATTTGTGAAAATAAAGCTACGTAGGCGATAAACGAACTGCCAGAAAGTATCTCACCACTTAAAACAAGTTTACCACCAAACCATAAAACGCCACATAATATAATTACCCCTAATGTTTCTGAAACAGGAGAAGCTAAATCGCGACGGTTTAAAATTTTATTCTTGATGTTGAAAATTTCTTCCACTAAAGCAAAAAATTGTTTTTTAACACGACCTTCTGCATTAAAAGCTTTAATAATTCTTAAGCCAGTTAAGGTTTCTTCCATTTGACTTAAAATCTCTCCCCATTTCACTTGTGCTTTATTAGTATGTTTTTTTAAACTTCTTCCAATGCGCCCTACAATCAAACCAGCCAGTGGTAATAATATAAAAACAAATAAAGTAAGCTTCACACTTATAATAAATAAGAAAATTAAAATGCCTAAAATATTTAGAGGTTCTTTAATTAAACCTTCTAAAGCACCAATGACTGAATTTTCTAATTCGGTAATATCATTGGACGACCTACTTAATATATCACCTTTGCGTTGTTCGGTAAAATAGCCAATAGGTAATTGTAATATTTTTTCATACAAGAGTCTGGAATATTTTCTGGTGACTGCGTTTCTAATGGGGGCCAAAAAATAGTAGGACAAATAAAGAAAAATATTTTTAAGAAAAATGGTAATGATGATGGCTAAACAAATCCAACCTAATGCCTGTACTTTACCATGAGCAGCAATACTTTGTTGTAAAAATCCATAGATGATGTCTTTAATATTACTTGTGTTGCCCAGTGCAGTAGTGGTGGGTGCGCTAGTTAATTCAGTACTGCCAAATATCAGATCCATAAAAGGCATGAGCATACCCAAGGAAAACAAGCCAAACACGATAGATAGGGTAATAAATAGGCTATACCAACCCATATAGGCCTTGTATTCTCTAATATAACTTATGATGCGAATAAATTTCTTCATATTCAAAATTATTCCCGCAGAATAATCAGCAAAGTAACTAATTTTACAACGAATCAACGATTTTGATTATGGAAGAAGGAAAAAGACAAAAACAGGTGGCTGGGGCCATTCAAACTGCCCTAAATGATATTTTTTTAAAATTAGGGCTTACCAATTTACAAGGGGGCATGATTTCTATATCTTCTGTAAAAGTGACGCCCGATTTGTTGGAGGCAAGAATTTATATAAGTCTTTTTCAAGTAAAGGATAGTGAAGCTTGCTTTAAAAAAATACAAACACAGGCATGGGAAATCAAAAAGCACCTTTCTGATACCATGAAGCACCAATTAAGGCGTATTCCTGTATTGCATTTTTATTTAGACGATACCTTGGATTATGTTTTTAAAATGGATGAGATTCTAAAAAATTTGTAAGTGCATTTTTTATTTGCTTGGCGTTATTTCAGAGGTAAATATGCTTTTCAAGCAATACAAATTATTGCATGGGTAAGTGTATTTGCTATTGCCATAGGTACCGCAGCACTTATTTTAATACTAAGTGTATCCAATGGATTTACTGAGATTGTAAAAGGTTTGTATTCGGATTTTTATGCAGATGTGCGTATTACACCCGTACAGGGAAAATTTTTCACATTGTCGGACAGTACCTATCAATTGGTTGGGAAAATAGAAGGAGTAAAAGCGGTAAGTAAAGTAGTTGAAAACAGAGCTTTAATTGTGAAGGATAATTTTCAAGCGGTCGTGATGGTTAAAGGAGTGGATTCCACTTATGGATCTATTAACAATATTCAATCTCATTTAAGAAGAGGTAAATACGAAGTGGGCAATGAGCAAAATCCTCAATTAGTTATTGGTATTGGTATCGAACAAAAGTTAGGATTATTTCAAAGCTTAATTGGAGATACTGTTCAATTGTTTGCAGTGAATAGATCGGGGAAATCCATAACCAGCCTCAATCAATTAAACACCTTAAATGCGGTGGAGGCGGGCGCTTTTTCGGTACAGCAAGAGTTCGACGATCAATACGTATTTACCAATTATGCTTTTGCTCAATATTTATTTGATTTAGCGCCCCAACAAGTTTCTGCTATAGAGCTTAAGGTAAATCCATCAGCAGAAGGACAGGTGATGGAAAAATTAAAAAATAGTTTTGGTCCAGCATTTCAAATCAAAAATAAATTTCAACAAAATATTGATTTGTATAAAATAATGCAAATGGAAAAGTGGATTATTTTTTCCATACTAGCATTAATCATGATGGTCGCTTCTTTTAACTTAGTAGGGGCATTGACTATGTTGGTTTTAGAAAAGCAAAAAGACATTCATGTGCTACATGCCATGGGTGCAAAGCCTTGGGATATTCAAAAAATATTTTTATTACTGTCTGGCATTATGGCTTTTATGGGTGCCTTTATTGGCGGAGGTTTAGCCAGTTTATTTTGCTGGCTACAAAATACATTCCACTTTATTAAATTAGGAGGCAATTCTTTTGTCATAGATTACTATCCAGTAAAGCCAATGTTGGTAGATTATATAGCCATTATGCTATTAGTAATTGTAATTGCTTTATTAGCGGGATGGTTACCAGCACGAAGAGCAGCCGATAGATTATTCGAAAAAATTAATTAGACCCGCGTAGAAAAAATCAATAATCACCCAATGTCTCTTCTAGTTGGCCTAATGCTTTAGCCAATTGCTCATCGTTAGGGGCAATGCCATGCCATTCGTGACTACCTTCCATAAAGTCAACCCCTTTGCCCATTTCTGTTTTCATTAAAATACAAATAGGCTTTCCTTTTCCTGTTAATGATTTTGCTTTTGCAAGAGTTTCAACAATATTGTCCATGTTGTGACCATCCATATGTAAAACGGTCCAATGAAATGCGTTAAATTTTTCTTCTAAACTATCTAATGATAAAACCTTACTTAATGGTCCGTCAATTTGTTGACCATTTACATCTACGGTAGCGATTAAATTGTCTACTTTATTATGTGCTGCAAACATAATGGCTTCCCAAATTTGACCTTCTTGTAATTCGCCATCACCATGTAAGCAATAAACAGTACGGTCGTCTTTATTGTATTTTTTGGTAAGTGCTGCACCAATGGCAACGCTCATGCCTTGACCTAAGGAGCCACTTGCAATACGTATGCCTGGTAAATGATCGTGTGTGGTAGGATGTCCTTGTAAACGAGAGTTTATTTGTCTAAAAGTGGCTAATTCTTTTATATCAAAATACCCCGACCTAGCTAAAACAGAATAGAAAACAGGAGATATATGACCATTGGATAAAAAGAAAAGGTCTTCATTTTTGCCGTCCATTGAAAAGTTGGTATCAATTTTCATCACTTTAAAATAAAGTGCAGTTAGAAAATCGGTGCAACCCAAAGAGCCACCTGGGTGACCACTTTGTTGAGCATGAACCATTCTTACAATGTCTCTTCTAATTTGAGAGGCAATTTTAGTTAAATCGGTGATAGCCATAATAGTATAATAATATTGGTTGCAAAGATAGAATTCATAGTCTAAATAGCATCGAAAATGTAGTAAAAACCTAAAAAAAGACTTGCGCTCAATTCCATGATTTGCGTAGCTTTGAAGACTCAAATAATTCAACTATGTCAGAAGAGTTAAAGAAAATTACCATTAATGCCGAAAATGGCATGAAAAAGGCGATCAATCATTTAGAAATAGAGATTTCTAAGATAAGGGCTGGCAAAGCCTCTCCTTCCATCTTAGAAGGGATCAATGTAGATTATTATGGCACACCTACACCGGTGAGTCAGGTAGGCAATGTACAAATATTAGATAGCAGAACTATAAGTATTCAACCTTGGGAAAAAAACATGTTGGCACTTATTGAAAGAGCTATTATGGCTGCTAATATTGGTATAACACCTCAGAATGATGGGGTACAAATAAGATTGTTCACCCCTCCTTTAACCGAAGAGCGACGCAAGGAATTGGTTAAAAAAGCAAGTGCAGAAGGGGAGTTAAGCAAGGTTTCTATTCGCAATATTAGACGTGATCACATTGAACAAGTGAAGAAATTACAAAAAGATGGAGCCAGTTTGGATATTTGTAAAGGAGCTGAAGATGAGATTCAACTAATAACAGACAAGCATATTGGCCTAGTAGAAAAACATTTAGAGTCCAAGGAAAAAGAAATAATGACTATTTAAGGGAAGTATTTCAAAACACATTAATATAAAATAAGCCCTGACACTTTATTGTTGTTGGGGCTTATTTACAATATAGACGCCTGCTAAAATAATAAGTAAACTGCCTACTTGTAGTATAGAAATAGTTTCTCCAAAATAAATTCCCCAGGCGATAGCAACAATTGGAATCCCATAGGTAACCATAGAGGCAAAAACAATACTCGATTTCTTTAGGAGCATATAAAAAAGAATAGCGGAGATAGAAGTGCCCACTATACCTAAGCAAATACTACTCAAGGAAGCGTAGAGGATAGAGGGGTTATTAAAATTTAAATCAAAATAGCCGGTATTGTAAAGAAGAAGAAAGCTAGGTAAAATTAAAAAAGCAAAGGCAACTGATGCGATATCTAAGGCGCGAATATTTTGTAAAAATTTTCCGACCATATTTACATTTAACCCATATAAAAAAGTGGCTAGCAACACTAATGATGCATAAGATAAATTTTCAAAGCTAATATTTTTACCAGAAGCTAAGAGTAAACAAAGTCCTATAAATCCCACTAAAACCCCTGTTAATTTTTTTTGATTTGAAGGGATCTTGAAAAAAAATAAACCTACAAGAATGGTGAATAAAGGAGTAAGTGAATTTAAAATTCCTGCCAGTCCGCTATCAATTTTTGTTTCAGCAATGCAAAAAAGATAGGCAGGTATAAAATTGCCAATGATACCAGAGATAATTACTAAACCCATTTTTTCTTTGGGTATTTTTTTAAAAGCCCTAAAAGCAAAAGGCAATAAAACAAGGCCCGCAAACAGCATGCGCACCGAAGCTACTTGATAGGGGGAAAGCTGTTTAAGCCCTTCTTTCATTAAAATAAAGGAGCTGCCCCAAACAACCGATAAAATGCCAAACAAGAGCCAATTGAAGAACTTATTGTTCACGCGCTAAATTTTGGGTAAAGATGCTTGATTTTTAATAAAAGTGGATAAATACTTGCTCAATTGGCCTTAAATTAATCCTGATTCCTTTTCTTTGTGGGAATGAACCAACAAGCTAATTATTCCATAAAAGTAGACCAATTCGAAGGTCCTTTTGACCTGCTACTTTTTTTTATTGAACGAGACGAAATGGATATTTATAATATCCAAATTACTAAAATCATCAATGATTTTTTAAACTTTATACACGATCAAGAAAAAGTAAATATTGAATTAAGTAGTGAATTCATTTTATTCGTATCTACTTTAATGCGCATCAAAGCCAAGCTTTTATTGCCCAGAAAAGAATTAGATGCTTTAGGAAATGAAATAGATCCAAGACAGGAATTAATAGATAAAATTTTAGAGTACAAAAAATACAAAGAAGCGGCAGTTCAAATGGCCGATTTGGAAGCGTTAAGGATGTTGATGATGAAGCGCGGTAATATCCAACAAGAAATGTCTTTAGTGGGAGAAGAAGCGGCCGAAGGCACCGAATTGCAAACGGTAACTTTATTTAAATTGATGAAGTCATTTGAAAAAGTAATGACTCGTTTGCAAGATCGTCAAAATAGGCCAGTACATACCGTTGTTAGGTACAACTACACCATGGAAGGCAGCAGGGCTTATTTATTGGACATTGTTAAAGAAGGCAAGACGGTAGCTTTTGAGAAAGTGTTTGATATCTGTCAAGACAGAGTACACGCTTTATTTTTATTCTTATCCATTTTAGAATTGTCTCAACAAAAATACATGAAGCTAATGGTGGGTGAGGGTCGTAATAATTTTATCATCGAGTGGAATGAAAATAGAGAAGATGATTTAGAGCCAGGCCATGTGGATAGTTTTGATTCTTATGAAACAGCTAATTTGGAATCATTCAAAGAAGATCCAATCTTACCAGAAGAGGGTGAAAAAAGAGAAGAAGATTTAGGTGATTTTGATCCTAGCTTAAACTAAGTTCAATTTTTAAAATTCAAAAAAATTATACTTCCGTAAGTACTTGCTTGCCCAGTAATGCTTTTACTGCATCGGAAATCGCAAGTGCATCGTAATGACATTCATGATAAAGCTCTTTTAAGCTACCATGTTCTACAATACTATCTGGGATACCTAACATGGTAATTTTACTTGTGTAATTGTGTTCGTTCATGAATTCTAAAATAGCCGAACCCATTCCGCCGACTACGGTAGCATCTTCTACTGTTACAATTTTATCATAGTTTTTAAAAACCTCATGCAATAAAGCCGCATCTAATGGTTTTACAAAACGAATATCGTAATGGGCAGGATCTATGCCTTCCTCTCTTAAATTTCTAATAGCAGTTTGTGCGAAATTTCCAGGATGGCCTAAGGATAATATAGCGATGTCTTTTCCGTCTTTTAATTTTCTACCTTTTCCAATAGTTATTTTTTCAAATGGTTTTTGCCAATCTACTAATACACCCTCGCCTCTTGGGTATCTTATTACAAATGGCGCATTGGTTTCTGGCAACTGAGCTGTAAACATAAGGTTACGTAACTCCACTTCGTTCATTGGGGCAGAAACAATCATATTAGGTATGCATCTAAAGAAAGCAATATCATAACAACCATGGTGGGTAGGTCCATCTTCACCAACTAACCCTGCACGGTCTAAACAAAATACCACAGGTAAATTTTGCAAAGCAACATCATGTATCACTTGGTCATAGGCTCTTTGCATAAAGGAAGAATAAATATTGCAAAAAGCTTTTATGCCTTGAGTAGCTAAACCTGCACTTAAAGTAACAGCGTGTTGCTCACAGATGCCAACGTCAAAAGCCCTATCTGGCATGGCTTCCATCATATATTTTAAAGAAGAACCACTTGGCATAGCCGGGGTGATTCCCATAATTAATTTGTTGGCCTTGGCTAACTCCACAATAGTATGTCCAAAAACATCTTGGTATTTTGGAGGCTGAGGTGTTTCAATTTTTTTCTTGATAATCTCACCTGTTAATTTATCAAACAAACCTGGAGCATGCCATTTGGTTTGATCTTTTTCAGCCAAGGCGTATCCTTTTCCTTTTACGGTAAGCACATGCAATATTTTAGGCCCAGGTATTTCTTTTAAACTTTTTAAGGTATCTACTAAATTGGCAATATTATGTCCATCAATGGGTCCAAAATAACGTAGGTTCAATGCCTCAAATAAATTACTACTTTTAGAAATCACCCCTTTTAAACCAGCTTCAATTTTAGAAGCCATCTCCCGAGTAAAAGTTTTTCCAATAGGTAGTTTTCCCATTAATTGCCAAAGTTCATCTCTTACTTTATTATAGGTGGGTGAAGTACTAATATCAGTTAAATATTCTTTTAAAGCACCCACATTGGGGTCAATGCTCATGCAATTGTCATTCAAAATAATTAACACATCGCTGTCTGCAACGCCAGCATGATTCATTGCTTCAAAAGCCATACCTGCTGTCATAGAGCCGTCTCCTATAATGGCCACCGACTTTCTATCTTCTTTTTTATATTTGGCTGCCATGGACATGCCCAATGCTGCAGAAATAGAAGTAGAAGAGTGCCCAACGCCAAAAGTATCATATTCGCTTTCGCTTCTTTTAGGGAAACCACTTAATCCATTGTATTTACGATTGCTTGTAAAGTCGTCTCTTCGGCCTGTTAAAATTTTATGGCCATAGGCTTGATGACCTACATCCCAAACCAATTGGTCATAAGGTGTATTGTATACATAATGTAGGGCAACACTTAATTCGACTACCCCTAAGCTCGCTGCAAAGTGACCTCCGTGAACGCTCACCACATCAATGATATATTGGCGCAATTCGTCGCAAACCTGATGTAATTTCTCCTTTGAGACCTTTTTAAGGTCATTTGGGGAATCAATCATCTTTAATAAGGGGCCTGCCTCAATATGCATCAGTAATAATTAGGGTGTAAAAGTAAATCAATAACATAAATATACGGCAAAAGTTTACAGGGAATTTGAAGGCTTGCCGTATACCCTAGAATATGACCTTTAATATATTAAAAAGGGTCAAAACCTAGTTATAATGGGTAAATTTGGAGTAGATGAAAAAGAACTCTTCTTTGTATTGGATTTGTCAAATTTCAGGCTGGTTTAGCTATGGACTAACCATTTTGTTTTTTGCCTCTATTTTAGATAAAGAATTGAATCCTATTTTTTATCCAAGATTATTATTGAATCTTTCCTTGGGTATTTTAATCACCCATGTTTTGAGAGAAAGTATGCATCGACTTTCGTTGCGTCCTCCCATGCCTTCTAATCAATGGTGGAAATTGGTTTTATTATTATTAGTTTTTTCTATTTTAAATAGTTTCTCTTCAAGCTATTTAGCAGATATTTTTAAGTTGTATGAACCAGGTAGAAATATTCCAGCGTTTAGAAGATTTTTATTCAGTCTTATTTTTGATACACCTATATTTTTAGTGTGGATGTCTGTCTATGTTTTATGGCATTATATTGAGTTTGCTAATTCTGAAGAAGTGAATAAGGTAAAGTTGGAAACCATCATTAAAGAATTGGAGTTAAAAACAATTAAATCGCAAATAAATCCCCATTTTATATTTAACGCCTTAAATAGTATTCGTGCATTGGTAGATGAGGATCCAAAAAGAGCGAGGCAAGCTATTACTGAGTTAAGCAATATTTTAAGAAGTAGTATTCAAGTGGATAAAGTAGAAATTACGACGCTAGAAAAAGAACTGGATATTGTAAAAGATTACTTAGCCCTAGAGTATATTCGTTTTGCAGATAGGTTAATTGTGGAATATGAAATTGAGCCTAAAACCATCGCCAATCTAATGCCACCCATGATGCTCCAAATTTTGGTAGAAAATGCAATTAAGCATGGACTAAGCAAACAGCCAGGAGATTGTCTTATAAAAATTATTTCCAAATTTGAGCAGGATAAACTCGTTTTAATGGTACAAAATACAGGGTTATTAAAGCCTAGCGAACGCGATGGTTTTGGATTACAAAGTACCAGAGAGCGTTTAAATTTATTATACCATGGGCAGGCATTATTTGAAATTTTTCAATGTTTACCCAATCAGGTTACCGCAAAATTAGCTATCCCTATTTCTATTCCAAAAAAATAAAGCATGCCCATTAAAGCAATTATTATTGACGATGAAAGATTAGCTCGAAATGAGTTAAAAAAATTATTAGCAGAACATCCTGATATACTTATTATTGATGAAGCAAGCAATGTGGATGAAGCTGTTGAAAAAATTGATTTAGCTAGACCCGACCTTATTTTTTTAGACATTCAAATGCCGGGCAAGACTGGATTTGATTTACTGGCAGAATTGGAAAAGGCGCCCAAAGTTATTTTTACAACTGCTTATGATGAATTTGCTTTAAAAGCATTTGAAGTGAATGCATTGGATTATTTATTAAAACCCATCGATCCAAAAAGATTGGCAGACGCCATTCAAAAACTACAAGCCGAAATTCAATTGGAGCAAGCGAGTTTGTCAGGCAACCAGCGCGGGCCTTTATCGGAAAGTGATCAGGTATTTGTGAAAGATGGTGAAAAATGTTGGTTTGTAAAACTTCAAGACATTAGATTATTTGAAAGCGTAGGTAATTATGCTAAAGTATATTTCTCCACCAATAAGCCACTCATATTAAAATCATTAAATGCATTGGAAGATAGGTTAGACGATCGTGTTTTTTTTAGAGCCAATAGAAAACACATCATCAATTTGCATTGGATAGAAAAAATCGAGCCCTACTTTAATGGAGGATTGTTGGTAGAATTAAAAGGGGGAGAAAAAATAGAAATAAGCCGACGTCAAACGGTGAAGTTTAAAGAAATGATGAGTTTCTAAAAAAAGTTTTATTGATTCAAGCCATGAATGGCGTTGGAGATAGCTGTAATTAATTCAGGATCTTTTTCTGCTGCATTGCCCACCACAATGATATCGGCACCAGCGATACAATTTTCTTTTGCTTTTTCAGGGGTTGTAATACCGCCACCCACTACCAAAGGTATTTGAATGTGCTTGGCTACCTCCTTAATCATCGCAGTCGGAATGGCTTTTAATGCGCCACTACCTGCATCCATATAAATTAATTTAAGCCCTAACATTTCTCCTGCCATAGCAGTACAAATCGCAATATCATTTTTATTGGAAGGGATAGGATTGGTATTGGAGATATAAGAAACGGTGGTTGGGGTTCCGCCATCAATGAGCATATAACCAACTGGAATAATTTCTAAACCACTTTGTTTAACAAAGGGAGCACTAATCACATGTTGACCAATTAATAATTCTGGATTGCGTCCAGAAATTAATGACAGGTATAATAAAGCATCGGCTTTAGAAGTAATTTGATCGGGAGAACCAGGAAATAAAACCACAGGAATGCTACAATGCTTTTTTATTGTAGTAACCATCTTATCCAAAGTGTCGGTTACGACCAAGCTGCCTCCAACAAAGAAGAAGTCAACTTTGGCTTTAACAGCAATTTCGATAGTGCTGAGCAAGCCTTGGTCATTGAGCTTATCTGGGTCTATTAAAACGGCAAAAGCCTTATTAGATTTTGCTTTGCCACTTAAGATGGTATGGTATATATTTTGAGTCATTTCTTTGCACCCGAAAGATGCGTCTTTTTGTTGGAATCTTCAAAATTATCCAATTTAATTATATCATTGGAGTCTAAACTGGATTTATTACTAAAAAATACAATAATCAAAGGTTTTTTTTTCGCAGAAACTAACATATGGTGGGGATAAATCGCCAAAATCAAGCCGGATATAGTGTTTAATTTAATCCACAATTCTTTTCCACAGCTGTTGATATTTCCATGGATGAATTGTGGCTATAGAAAGATATTTTCGTATACCCATTAAGGTTTTTGCAAAATCTAGTGGGATAACCCACTAACATCCAAAATAGAATACGACCATGGCAAGTGCTAAAACAAAAAAAGGCTTACAGTTCTCTCGCCTATTTACAAAAGAGAATGTATCTCCATTTGATCAATTTGAATACGACTACAGAGATAGCGTTATCAAAAATCCAAATGGTGAGAAGATGTTTGAAATGACAAATGTCGAAGTTCCCAAACAATGGAGCCAAATTGCAACAGATATTCTGGCGCAAAAATATTTTAGAAAAGCAGGAGTTCCTCAACCAGATGGAACACTTGGTCGTGAAACAACAGTAAAGCAAGTAGCACATCGTATGGCTAATTGTTGGAGAGTGTGGGGAGAGCGTTATGGTTATTTTGCAACAGAACAAGATGCGCAAATATTCTATGAGGAATTAGTATATAGTATTTTAAATCAAGCTTGTGTGCCTAACTCGCCACAATGGTTTAATACTGGTTTGCATGAGAGCTATGGTATTACAGGTGGTGCGCAAGGTCACTATTATGTAGATCCTAACGATAAGCAATTAAAAAGATCAACTAGTGCATACGAGCGTCCTCAACCACATGCTTGTTTTATATTAAGTGTAAGTGATGACTTAGTGAACGAAGGGGGTATCATGGACTTATGGACAAGAGAAGCAAGAATTTTTAAATACGGTTCTGGAGTAGGTACTAACTTCTCTCAAATTAGAGGAGCCAATGAAAAATTAAGTGGCGGTGGTTCATCAAGTGGTTTAATGAGTTTCTTAAAAATTGGAGACCGTGCTGCTGGTGCTATTAAAAGTGGTGGTACAACTCGTCGTGCTGCTAAAATGGTTTGTTTAGATTTAGATCATCCAGAAGTAATGGAGTTTATTAACTGGAAAGTAAAAGAAGAAGATAAAGTAGCTGCTTTAATTGCGGCTGGTTATGATAATAGTTATGAAGGAGAAGCCTACGCAACAGTGTCTGGTCAAAACTCAAATAACTCTGTACGTATTCCGAATAGCTTCTTTAAAGCTTTGTCTGAAAATGGCAATTGGGAATTAAAGGCAAGAACAGATGGTCGTGTGATGCAATCTATTCCAGCACGTGAAGTGTGGGATCAAATTGCGAATGCTGCTTGGCGTTGTGCCGATCCTGGAACACAATATGACACTACGATTAACGAGTGGCATACCTGTCCTAAAGGTGGCCGTATTAATGCTTCTAACCCTTGTTCAGAATATATGTTCTTGGACAATACGGCTTGTAACTTAGCTTCTATCAACTTGCGTAAATTCTTCAATGAGTCTGACAATAGTTTTGATGTTGCTGGTTTTGAATATACTACAAGATTATGGGCTACTGTATTAGAAGTATCTATTTTAATGGCGCAGTTCCCTTCTAAAGAAGTAGCACAATTATCATATGACTACAGAACTACAGGTTTAGGTTTTGCTAATCTTGGTTCCATGTTAATGGTAAGTGGTATTGCTTACGATAGCGAGCAAGCGCGTGGCATTGCAGGTGCTATCACTGCTATCATGACAGGTGTTTCTTATAAAACATCTGCCGAACTCGCTTCTTTCTTAGGTGCGTTTGATAGATACGAAGAAAATAAAGAAGATATGTTACGTGTTATGCGTAATCACCGTGCTGCTGCTTATGATGCAGAAGATGCTTATGTAGGTATTGAAATTAAACCACAAGGAATTAAAGCTCAATATACTCCTGATTATTTATTAAAAGCTGCAACGAAGGCTTGGGATGATGCAGTTCAATTAGGTGAAAAATATGGCTATAGAAATGCGCAAACAACTGTCATTGCTCCAACAGGAACCATTGGTTTAGTAATGGATTGCGATACTACTGGTGTTGAACCAGATTTTGCTTTAGTGAAATTTAAAAAATTATCTGGTGGTGGTTACTTTAAAATCATCAACCAATCGGTGCCACAAGCATTAAAGAACTTGGGTTATTCTCAAGCAGAAAATGATGCCATTGTAAATTTTGCAGTAGGACATGCAAGTTTCGCAGGTGCTCCCTATATTAATAATGAATCTTTGTTGGCGAAAGGATTTTTGCCAGAAGAAATCACCAAATTAAATGGTGCTGCTAAAGCTGCATTTGAAATTGGCTTTATTTTTAACCGTTTCACATTGGGTGATGCTTGTTTAACAAGATTAGGTTTCAAAGAAGAAGTGTTTGCAGATTGGAACTTTAGTTTATTAGAAGCTTTAGGATTTACAGAAGATCAAATAGATGCTGCCAACGATTATGTTTGCGGTACCATGACTGTAGAAGGTGCGCCAGCATTGAAAGATGAGCATTTGTCCATATTTGATTGTGCGAATAAAAATGGTAAAAAAGGAGAAAGATATATTCACGCACATGGACATATTAGAATGATGGCTGCTTGTCAACCATTCTTATCTGGTGCGATTTCTAAAACAATTAATCTTCCCAACGAAGCCACTGTTGAAGAAATTGCAGATTCTTATTTAATGAGTTGGACATTAGGTTTAAAAGCGAATGCTATTTACCGTGATGGTTCTAAATTAAGTCAACCTTTAAGTACAAAGTCTGATAAGAAGAAAAAAGCAGATGCTACTGCAGACGAAGAAATAAGTGTAGATGGCGGTTCGCAATTAGTTGACTTAAGTAAATTAAATGTAGATGAGTTATTAGAGGAGGTTCAAAAAAGAATGTCTGCTTCTACCGACACTACCTTTAAGCGTCAATTATCTCGTATCGTAGAGCGTAAATCTTTACCAGCTAAGCGTCGTGGCTTTACACAAAAAGCAAGAATTGGCGGTCAAGTATTATTTTTAAGAACCGGCGAGTATAATGATAATACTTTAGGAGAAATATTTATAGATTTAGCAAAAGAAGGTTCAACCCTTCGTAGTTTAATGAACTGCTTTGCAATTTCTATTTCTGTAGGTTTACAATATGGTGTTCCATTAGAAGAGTTTGTAGAGAAATTTGTATTTACTAAGTTTGAACCATCAGGTATGGTGGATCATCCAAATATTAAAACCACTACTTCTATCGTTGACTTTATATTCCGTTCCTTAGCGTATGAGTATTTAGGCAGAACCGATTTAGTACATGTATTAGACAAGCCTACCGTAGAAAACTTAGGTGAGGAAGGAGATATTACTTTAGTAGGCAAGCCAGAGTTAAGCAGCATTCGTGTTACAGCGCCTGTAGCAGCACCAGTAGCTAAAGCCAATGTAGCCGTTGCTGTGGAAGCAACTGGCTCTATGGATCAAGTGCAAGCGGCTGCTAAAAGCATGCAAAGCGACGCACCTGCTTGTAGCACTTGCGGACATATTACCATTAGAAGCGGTACTTGCTATAAATGCTTGAACTGCGGTACAAGCATGGGCTGTTCGTAGTTGATTTTTTGCGAATTTTTATAAAAATATAAAATTCGCAAAAATCCTTCTAATGATTTTCAAAAGGGCCCTATAAACGGGCCCTTTTGTTTTTTGGATTACTATTATTTTCGTCCATTTTTTTGCTTTTCATCCCATTTTTTCTTTAAATTCATTCTTTCATTCAATAGTAAAAAGATTGCTTTATGTCTAATTTTCAAGTAAAGGTATCCCCTAAGAAATACGATGCCGTAATAGTAGGTTCTGGGGCAGGCGGTGGAATGGCAGCCTATGTTTTATCCAAAGCAGGTTTAAAAGTTTGTTTGCTAGAAGCGGGTCCTGAATTTGATCCTGCAAAAAATTCAGCACAATTAAAAAACCCTTGGGAATCACCTCGTCGTGGAGCAAGTACTAAAATGAGACCCTTTGGCGATTTTGATGCTTCTTTTTGGGGCTGGGAAATTGATGGAGAACCGTATACACAAACTCCAGGAAGTGAAAAGTTTGATTGGTGGAGAGCAAGAATGGTTGGAGGACGTACGAACCATTGGGGTCGTATTTCACTTCGTTTTGGCCCTCGTGATTTTAAAAGAAAAACTATTGATGGCTTAGGCGATGATTGGCCAATTGGATATGAAGATATTAAACCTTACTACGATAAAATTGATCGATTGATTGGTGTATACGGAACCAATGAAGGATTGGAGAATGATCCTGATGGAATTTTCTTACCACCCCCTAAGCCGCGTTTACATGAATTGATGTTTAAGAAAGCAGCTACTGGTATTAATATTCCTGTCATCCCTTCTCGTTTATCTATTTTAACCAAAAAAATTAATGACGAACGTGGTGCTTGTTTTTATTGTGGGCAATGTAATCGTTCTTGTAAAGTGTACGGTGATTTTTCTTCTTCCTCTGTATTGGTAAAGCCGGCAGTACTTACTGGTAATGTTGATTTAATTACTGGTGCCATGGCACGTGAAGTAATCACTGATAGAGAAGGAAAAGCAGTAGGAATTTCTTATGTCAATAAAGCAGACAATCAAGAATATCAAATTAATGCCAAAGTGGTTATTCTTGGTGCAAGTACTTGTGAGACTGCTCGTTTATTACTTAATTCAAAATCACCAAAACATCCTGATGGTTTAGCCAATAGTTCTGGTGTGGTGGGTCATTATTTACATGATTCTACTGGAGCTGGAATGGGTGGGGTGATTCCAGCTTTATTTGGACGTAAAAGGTACAATGAAGATGGCGTTGGTGGTTTACACGTTTATACTCCATGGTGGTTGGATAATAAAAAATTAGATTTTCCACGTGGATATCATATTGAATATGGTGGAGGTATGAGTCAGCCTGGATATGGTATTGGAATGGGAATGCAGGGCTTAAATGGCAAGTTTCAAGTGAATGCCAGAACCAAGGAAGCAGGCGGTTATGGAGAGTCTTTGAAAGAAGATGTTCGTTTCTTTTATGGAGCTAGTGTAGGCATGGCTGGTCGCGGAGAAGCGGTACCTCGTTTTGATAACAAGTGTACCATTGATCCAGAAGTGGTCGACAAATACGGTATTCCGGTTTTGAAATTTGATTGTAAAAATTCAGACTATGAAATTAAGCAAGCAAAACACATGAAGGAAACCTTTAAAGAAATTATGCATGAAATGGGAGCAGTCATTACCTGGGGTGATCAAGATAATGAGTCTAATAGATATGGCTTATCTAATCCTGGAAACATTATTCATGAAGCAGGAACAGTTCGTATGGGTGCAGACAAAAAAACATCTGCTCTAAACAAATGGGGTCAAGCGCATGATTGTAGTAATTTATTCTGTGTAGATGGATCGGTATTTACATCACAAGCAGATAAAAATATTACTTGGACTATTTTAGCCTTGTCTATGCGCGCTTCAGAGTATATATTGGATCAGTTACAAAAACAAAATTTATAATTTTGTTTTTAAAATCATTAAATAAGTGGAGCACTTGCTTAAATTTTATAAAGCAAGTGAAACACAAACAAAAACAAAATTTATAATTTTTTTTAAATAAAATAAAATAATTTTTTTCTTTGCTTTATTTCAAATTTAAGCAAAGAAAAAACTAACTAACAAAATTTATAATTTTTTAATTTTAAATATTATGGACAGAAGAAAATCCATCAAAGCGATGTTAATTGGTACAGTTTCTGCAACTGTTTTAGTAGAAGCCTGTAAAAATACGTCCACTACAGTATCGGAAGTGAATATGGACGAGCGTATGCAGGAAGAAAAAGATTATGCGGTAAAGATAAAAGCCGAACCTAATTTTTTTGATGCCCACGAGGCAGCCACTATTGTGGTGCTTTCGGACATTATCATTCCTAAGGACGCAGTAAGTGGTTCAGCTACAGATGCGAAAGTGCCGGAGTTTATAGAGTTTATTGTAAAAGATATGCCTTATCATCAAATACCCATGCGCGGGGGATTAAAATGGCTGGACATGCATAGTAATAAAAAACATGGCAAGTCATTTGTAGAATGTTCAAAGCAGGAGCAAATAGGCATTGTAGATGAGATTGCTTATCCTAAAAAAGCGAAGCCAGAACATAGTCAAGGTGTCAATTTCTTTAACAAGATGAGAGACTTAGTGGCTACTGGTTTTTATACAGCTGAAATTGGAGTGAAAGACTTGGGGTATATGGGTAATGTGCCTAACATGTGGGCTGGTGTACCGGATGATGTTTTAAAACAACATGGACTTGCTTACACTGAGAAAGAAATAAAAGAGTGTATTTAAGTTTTTAGCTCTTTAAAAAAAGCCTCCCGAAATTCGAGGGACTTTTTTTATGCATTTAATAAGTTAAGTGTTTATCGGATTCAAACTAGGATATAGTACTTCCTGCAGCAATGGCTTCGCTAGGTTGAACGAAGTATAATTTGCCATTAGCATCTTCAGCCATTAAAATCATGCCCTTACTTTCAATACCACGCATTTTACGAGGGGCTAAATTAGCCACCACCACCACTTGCTTACCTATAATGGCTGCTGGCTCAAAGTGCATGGCAATACCCGATAAAATGGTTCTTTTTTCTGTACCTAAGTCTACTTCTAGTTGAAGTAATTTATCGGCCTTCTCTACTTTCTTGGCTTCAATAATAGTACCTACGCGTAAATCTATTTTGCCAAAATCGTCAAAAACAATTTCAGATTTTAAGCTCTTGTCTTTTGGTTCAGAAGGGTTTGCTGCTGGAGTGTTGCTATCCATCGTATTTTTTTTAGCGATTAAGTTGCTGCGCAACTGAGTTAATTCTGCTTCAATTTCTTCGTCTTCAATTTTTCTAAATAATAATTCAGGGGGACGTAAACTATAACCCACTTTTAACAAGTTAAATCCACCTGCATTTTCCCATTCCAACATTTTGTCTACCACTTTCATCATATAGCACATTTTTTTAGAAGTAAATGGCAAGAAAGGGTTCATTAAAATAGCAAGGTTGGCACACAATTGTAAACAAGCATGCATGCAATTATCGATTTTTGCTTGTGCAGTAGGGTCGGAATCCAATTGCTTAGCCAATATCCAAGGCTCTTTCTTTTGCATGTATTGATTGCCTATTCTAGCTAGGTTAATCACTTCAAATTGAGCTTCTCTAAATTTATATAATTCTAAAAGTTCTGTAATTTTTTCTTTGCTTTCTTTTACACTAATTAAAATAGCTTGATCTTCGTCGTCTAATAAATCGGTATGTATGGGAGGCACTTTTCCTTTGCATAATTTATGCATGAGTACCCAGGTTCTGTTCACAAAATTTGCAAAGATGCTTACTAGCTCTCCATTAACAGATTCCTGAAATCCTTTCCAAGTAAACTCGCTATCCTTTGATTCTGGCGCAATAGCAGTTAAATAAAATCGCAAGCTATCGGCAAGGCCGTTGCCACCATTGTCTTTTTTTATCCATTTATTGATATAGTCATCCATTTCAATACTCCAACCTTTTGAAGTACTCATTTTATCTCCTTCTAAATTCATGAATTCATTTGCAGGTATATTTTCCGGTAAAATATTACCATTCAATTTTAACATGATCGGAAAAATGATGCAGTGAAAAACAATATTGTCTTTGCCAATGAAATGAACCAATTTAGTTTCTTTATCATTCCAATAAGGGGTCCAATCTTTTCCAGTATTTAAAGCCCATTGTTTGGTAGCACTTATGTATCCAATAGGAGCATCAAACCAAACATATAAAACTTTTCCAGCACCACTTGCTAAGGGCACTTTCACCCCCCAATCCAAATCACGTGTAACAGCCCTGGCTTGTAAACCGCCATCAATCCAACTTTTGCATTGACCTACTACTGCGGCTCTCCAATCTTTTGCATGATCATTTAAAATCCATTCACGTAAAAAATCTTCATGTTTATTTAAAGGCAAATACCAATGGGTGGTTTCTTTTTTAATAGGTGTATTACCACTTAAAGTACTAACAGGATTAATTAATTCTTCGGGACTTAAGCTTTTGCCACATTTTTCACATTGATCTCCATAAGCTTCTTTATGCGCACAATTGGGGCAGGTACCTTTAATATAACGATCGGCTAAAAAAGTTTGAGAAGCTTCATCAAAATATTGCTCGGTGGTCTTTGTTTCTAAATCGCCTTTGGCTTCTAGGTTGGTAAAAAATTCAGCCGCAGTTTCGTGATGCAAAGGGTCGCTGGTACGGTGGTAAATATCAAACTGAATACCTAGGTCCTTAAAATTTTGTTCAATAATTGGATGATACTTATCGATAATTGCCTGAGCGGTGGTCCCTTCTTTAGTGGCCTGAATAGGAATAGCGGTTCCATGTTCATCACTACCACAAACAAAAACCACGTCTCTTTTTTGGGCTTTCAAGTATCGGACATAAATATCTGCTGGCAAATAAGCGCCTGCCAAGTGGCCAATATGTTTCAACCCATTGGCATAAGGCAGGGCTGCAGTAATCAAATATCGTTTAGGCGTGTTCATTGCTGCAAAAGTACTTAATATTGTGGTATGATTCAACCGCCGAATATCCAACCGGGAGACACTATTGGCCTAGTTTGTCCAGCAGGTTCTATTCCCATTGAAAAAGTGCAAAATTGCATCCAAACCCTTGAAAAATGGGGGTATCGAGTGCAACTAGGTAAAACAGTAGGGTCTAAAAAACACTGTTTTTCGGCTGCTGATATAGAAAGAGCGGAGGATGTACAGGCTATGTTGGATGATGAAAATATAAAAGCAATCCTATGTGCAAGGGGTGGATATGGATTGAGTAGAATTATTGGGGCGCTTAATTTTTCAAAATTTAATGCCCATCCAAAATGGGTGGTAGGGTTTAGTGATATTACCGTTTTGCATGCTGCGCTACAAAAGCAAAATTGCAGGAGTATTCATGGGCCAATGGCTGCTGCTTTTAATAAAGGGGAGGCTGGTGAAAAATACATTCAATCGCTAAGAGACTGTTTAGAAGGTAGGGCCACCCATTATCAGGTAGCAAGCCATTCTTTGAATAAAATGGGTCAAGTTAAAGCGCCCATTATAGGTGGAAATTTATGTATGATCGCACATTTAGTAGGTTCAAAGAATGCATTAGAAAGTACAGGAAAAATTATTTTTATTGAAGAGGTATCGGAGTATCATTACAATATAGATAGGTTAATGATACAATGTAAGAATGCAGGCTTATTTGAAAATTGCAAAGGTTTAATATTAGGCGGCTTTACCGATTTAAAAGACAATGCCGCCGACTTTGGGGCCACTGCCTATGAAATTATAGCGGCACATACTAAAGATTTGGCCATTCCCATATGTTTTGATTTTCCTATTAGCCATGGGTTAGAAAATGTAGCCATCAAGCAAGGGCAAACCTATTTTTTAGAGGTAAATGAAAAAGGGGCAAGTTTAAAAGAGGCTTAAATAGTTTCATTAAACCCTTGTTAATATGGGTTTTGAAGTAGTTACAATGTAATTAAAGCATTAAATTTGTATATAAATTTGAATCTAATGAAAAAGTATTTTTTAAGCTTATCTATTTGCGTTTTTTTAGGGTTGCAATTTTGTATAGCGCAATCTTATACTGTTGCCAATATTGAAAAAACCGACAAAGAGGATATGCAATATGAGGTGCTTGGCAAAGTAGCCAATCATTATTGGATTTATAAAAATGTAGGGGGTGTTGCTACTATAGTGCAATACAATGATCAAATGCAAATTGTAAAACAAAATGATTTGACTTTTGTAAAAACTACTAATTTAAATGGGATAGAGTTTATAACCTATGCAGACAAAGTATTTGTTTTTTATCAATTTCAAAACAATTCTACGGTATATGCTGCTGTAGCTGCTTTGAATAGTGAAGGGAATTTAATAGGGACACCTAGTATTGTTGATACCGCCAATGGCATTAGACCGGGATCAAGGGCGAAAGTTTTTAATTTATTGCAAAGTGACGATCGTCAAAAAATGGTGTTGTTTAGTGTCAATAAAACAAATACCAATTCAATTAAGGTTAGAACGGTGGTATTAAATACCAGCTTCGAAATCATCAATCGGGCAGAAATTAGTGTGAATTCTCAAAGTAAAAGAAGCAACTTGTCCGATTTTGCATTAGACAATAATGGAAATTTATTTTGTTTAAGAAATGTAACGCAAGTAGATCAAGCGCCAGCAGTGAGCTTATTGTATTTAGCAGCCTCTGGCATTGAAGTGATGGAGTCTCCTATTGTTAATTACAGTTTATTATTGGATGATATTAGATTAAAGATAGACAATAGGGCAGGTCAAGTAATTTTAAATTCATTTTATGCTACTTCAAAAAAAGGAAATATAGAAGGCTTGTATTCTTATGTATGGGATATCAATGCAAAAAAAGAAGTACTCACTAATTCCAATCGATTTACCGATGCAACCAGGGCGGTGGTTTCCAGAAAAAGAAATTTAAAAGATGCCTTTGATTTATTTTATTTGGATAAAATAAGTACACAGGCGGATGGCAGTTTTGTAACCATAGCAGAAGCTGCAGAATCTTATTCCAACAGAAATTTTTTCTCAAGATGGGATTATTTTTATGGAGGTGCGTTTTATAGTCCATTTATGTTCAATTATTGGAATAGACCATTTGGTTTTTATCCTTGGGCAAGATTTGGATGGGGGATGAGTCCATTTATGTTTAACAGATGGATGAATCCATATGCGTCCTTTGGTTATCCAAGAGTTACCTATGTAGCTAATTCAGTAGCCTTGATTTCTTTTGATAAAAGAGGAAACATACAATGGATAAAAACAATAGATAAAAAACAAAGCGATATTAATGTAGATCAGTTTATAGGGTATGGCACTATTGACAATGAGGAGGGGATGACTTTTGTTCACCATCAAAAACAAAAGGGAATTAATCAGTTAATTATTAACACCTTAACCAAAGGGGGACAATTGGTCAAAGGAAATCCTCTAGTTTTAAATGAGAAAAATTATGAATGGATGCCAAAGTCTTTGAAACAAGTGGGTGAACAAGAAGCCATTTTGCCTTATCAGTTTAAAAACAAAATAGGGTTTGCTAAAATTAAATTTAAATAATTAAGCGTGGTTTTTTTATTCAAAGACAGGTCTGATATTAATTTAATCTTTTTAGTACTCTTGAGTTTTGGTTTGCATTTTCATGTATGGATGCACCCTCCATTGGTTATTGCCAATGAATCAGATGGCTTAATAGCTTATTTGTTGATCCATTTTATTAAACCTTTGTCTCCCATCATACTCATTATTCTTTTTCAATTAATTATTTTAAGTCAAGCCATTCGTTTAAATATATTGTTAAGTAAGTTTAAGATGTTTCAGCAAATAAGTTATTTGCCTGCCTTTACCTACATTATTTTAACTGGGTTGTTTTCTTATTGGGATGTGATTAGTTCTGGTTTGGTAGCCAATTCATTAGTTATTTGGATATTGGTGAAATTGTTAAGATTATATGATCAAACACAACCCAAAACTTTAGAATTTAATATTGGATTGATTGTAGGTATTTCTATCTTATTGTATGAGCCTATAGCCATTTTAATTCCAGTGGTTTTATTTGCTTTACTTATTATAAGGCCCTTTAAATTTTCAGAATGGCTTGTTTTAATTATGGGTATTTTACTTCCATTTTATTTTATTTTCACTTATGTTTTTTTAACAGGGAATATTGCAGATTTCAGACAATTTTTACCAAAATTAGATTGGAAAAATCCATTGGTGCAACCTGAATTGAATGTGATATTAGCCTTAAGTGTAATGGGAGTGCAACTCATTACAGGTTTTTATTATTGGCAGCAAGAACAAGTCAGATTTATTATACAAGTAAGAAAATACTGGGGTGTGCTGCTATTGGTGCTGGTATTTACCCTATTTCAGCCCATCCTATTTTCAGTACAAGCATTGTACGCCTCCGCTATTGTAATTACCCCTTTGACCTGTTTTATCAGCTTTGGATATGGCACTCCCAAAAGGCTATTGGTGCCCAATTTGCTATTTTGGTCGGCTATAGCGGTTATTGTGTATAACCACCTTAGTTAGGTGAAGAATTTAACAAATCAATAAAGCCAAGTTTTGGTAACTTTGGCCTTCCATTTAATACCCTAATTAGTTAAATTAATACCTATGAAATTTGGCGTTTTAGTTTTCCCTGGATCTAATTGTGATAGAGATATGCAAGATGCTTTAGAAAAAGACTTGGGCTATCCTGTTGAAATGTTATGGCATAAAGACAGTGATTTGTCTCATTTTACGACCGATGATTGTATTGTGCTTCCAGGCGGCTTTTCTTATGGTGATTATTTACGCTGTGGGGCCATTGCTAAATTTAGTCCTATGATGCAATCAGTCATAGAATTTGCCAATAAAGGCGGAAAAGTGTTGGGGGTTTGCAACGGCTTTCAAATTTTATGTGAAAGTGGTTTATTGCCAGGGGCTTTGTTACAAAATGCCAATCAGCAATTTGTTTGTAAAAATGTTTTTATTAAAACAGATAAAAGTGAAGCATTGCAAATTCCTATTGCCCATGGCGAAGGAAGATATTATGCTGATGAGGCCACTTTAACCCATTTGGAAAAAAACAATCAAATATTGTTTCGTTATTGTGATGAAACTGGAAAAGTGGGAGGCAGTGCCAATCCTAATGGTTCTAACATGGACATTGCGGGTATATGCAATGATGGGCGCAATGTGTTTGGTATGATGCCACATCCTGAGCGTGCCACTTCTGATGTATTAAGCAATATAGATGGTAAAAAAGTTTTTGAAATATTGGGGTTGAAGAAATAATAGAAATGAAATTAAAAAAAATTGGCATGAAAAAAATAGTTATTTTGTTTTGTAGTATAGCCTTTGTCTTGAATGTAAACGCACAAAGACCTAATCCTGTAAAGTGGACTTTTGAAGCGGTAAAAAAATCAGATAAGCAGTACGAGATTCAAATTACTGCTGCCATAGAAAGCCCATGGCATATTTACTCGCAGTTTGTTAAAAATGGTCCAATACCCACTAAAATAACCTATAAAGTAAATCCTTTAGTTCAAATCAAAGGAGCTGCTAAAGAAATAGGAAGTTTAGAAAAGAAATTTGATAAAAATTTTAATACGAATGTGGCCTATTTTAGTAATAAAGTGCAATTCACACAATTAGCAAATTTGAAAGTGGCAAGCAAAACTAAAATTGCTGGTGAAATAGAATATGGGGTATGTAATGAAGACAGATGTTTACCACCGGCCAAAGCTTCTTTTGAAATTGTATTGCAATAATTTAGCTTCTAATTAAAATAAACATTTTGAATAAAATTGTCGCTTTATTTGTTGCATTAGGTACCCTATTCATTGTACAAAATGCACAAGCGCAAAGTCCTGTAAAGGCTAGCGCAAAAGCGGTAGTGGTCAATGACAGCACCTATACTTTAAAAGCAAGCATATTAATACAAGCCGACTGGCATGTGTATGCTGCTAATCCTGATGGTTTAAATGCACCCGAATTTAAAGCCGGTTTAGAAACAGTTTCATTGATAGGTACCCCAAGCTATTCTGTAAAAGCTAGTAAACAAACGGATGTATTATTTAAACAGGCCAATGTATACAATGGTGCGGTTGATATAGAACAAGCTATTGTTATAAAAGGTTTTCAACCAGATAGTTTAAAAACAATTTTACTAGTAAATGCAGCTAAGGGAGATCAGTTTTTGGCATTAGAAATTCCTGTAAATGTGGCTTTAGCCAATGGTAAAAAAACGGCAGGCTTTCAAGTTTTATTGCCAGCAGCTAACACTAAAGTGCCTGCTGATGCTTGTGGAGAAGGAACACAGGATACTAAAAAGTCCAGTGGTTGGGCTGTATTTTTTCTAGGATTTTTAGGTGGACTTATTGCACTCATAACTCCTTGTGTATTTCCAATGATACCAGTAACGGTTTCTTTTTTTACGAAAAGAGCTAAAACTAAAAAACAAGGTATTAAAAATGGCCTCTTATATGGAGCTAGTATTTTTTTAATTTATGTATTGGCAAGTGTTCCCTTTCATGTGATTGGAAATGTACAACCAGAAATTTTCAATAGTATCTCCACCAATCCTTGGCTAAATATAATTTTCTTTATCATCTTTATATTTTTCTCTATTTCCTTTTTCGGTTTTTTTGAAATCACTTTGCCCAGTGGGATAGCCAATAAGGCCGATTCGAAAAGTGGATTAGGAAGTTTTGGCGGCATCTTTTTTATGGCTATTACTTTAGCCATTGTGTCTTTTTCATGTACCGGTCCAATATTGGGTACTTTGCTTGTAGGTTCTTTACAAGGAGGCGCTTGGGCATTAACAGAGGGGATGGCAGGTTTTGGTTTTGCATTGGCATTGCCATTTACCTTATTTGCTATTTTCCCACAATGGTTGCAGAGCTTGCCTAAGTCCGGTGGCTGGCTGGATACTGTAAAAAAAGTGTTGGCTTTTTTAGAGTTGGCTTTAGCGTTTAAATTTTTATCCAATGCCGATTTAGTTGAACATTGGGGTTTATTAAAAAGGGAAGTATTTATAGGAATTTGGGCCATCATTAGTATAGGTTTAGCACTTTATTTAAGTGGAAAATTATTGTTACCCCATGATGTAAAAGGAGAAAAAATTTCTGGGGGTAGAAAAATTGGAGCAATTTTAGCATTCGCGTTTGGCATTATTTTAATAGTAGGTATGGTTCCAAAAAATACTTATTTATTAAAATTTTTAAGTGGATTTCCGCCACCAACGCATTATAGTTTATTTACAAAAACTGCGGATCAGCATGGCTTGCAAGCCAATGTAGTGAATGATTATGAAAAGGCAGTGCAGTTGTCCCAGGAGCAAAATAAACCCATCTTAATAGATTTTACCGGGTGGGCCTGTGTGAATTGTCGCAAGATGGAAGAGAATGTGTGGACTGATTCAGAAGTAATGGCCGAAATACAAAATAATTTTATTTTAGTATCCTTGTATGTAGATGATAAGGCTTTATTGCCTGTGGACAAGCGATTTACTTATATCAATACACAAGGACAATCCAAGGACATTAATAGCATTGGTGATTTGTGGGCAACCTTCCAAGCAGAAAATTTTAATCAGGTAACGCAACCTTTATATGTAGTGATGAGCCCTACGCAAAAAATTCTTTCGAATCCAGTGGGGTATACGCCCGATGCAAAAGAATATTTGCAATGGCTACAATGTAGTGCTAACAAGAATAAATAAAGCCGAACATCAAGAATTTAAAAAAGCTCCATTAGGAGCTTTTTTAATAAAATCATTAGAGAGATTTATGGAGTCTTTATATTTTATAAGCTCATACCACGCTCGGTCATCATCTTCCTTAAATTAATTAAGCCATAACGCATTCTGCCCAATGCAGTATTAATGCTGCAGTTGGTCATTTGAGCAATCTCTTTAAAGCTAAGGTTGGCGTAATGTCTTAACACAATAATTTCTCTTTGTTCTTCTGGTAAAAGATCAACTAGTTCTTGAATGTTTTTATGTGTTTGAGAGCGGGTCATTTTATAATCGGCAGGATGATCGGAGTGTTTGATAATTTCAAATAAATCCTGGTCGTCGCTGGTTTTAATAGTGGGGGTGCGTTTTACTTTTCTAAAGTGGTCCACTACAAAATTATGGGCAATGCGTAAAGCCCATGGGAGGAATTTACCTTCCTCGGCATATTTTTTTTGTTTAAGGTTGTCAATCACCTTAATTAATATTTCTTGAAAAAGATCTTCAGCCAAGTAGCTGTCTTTTACCATGAAAAAGATGGCATTGTAAATTCTGTTATGGTGACGCTCCAATAGGGCGTCAAAAGCTCTGGAATTGCCGTCTTGAAAGGACTGAATAAGTTCGTTGTCGGAGAGTTGAATTTCTTTGTTCATTTTGCTTTTAGGGTAGGTTTCGATGGGTTAGTGAATACAAATTACTAGCTATAGGCTTTGAAATTCCATTTGTGGAAAACAAGAAATTATTTTAAAAGCTATCCACATTTTTAAAGGAAAAGAGGTACAAATTCCTGCAACAAAATGCTAGGGAATGTGTTATTTTGCTATATGGCCAGCAGTAAAAAAGGAAAGTCGGTACAAGTTGAAAATAATGACATACAAGTGGTGGGGGCAAGGGTACATAATTTAAAAAATGTAACGGTTTCATTTCCACGCAATCAATTTATAGTGGTCACAGGGGTATCGGGCAGTGGTAAATCGTCTTTAACCATTGATACTTTATTTGCCGAGGGGCAGAGGCGCTATGCCGAAAGTTTATCTTCTTATGCAAGGCAGTTTATGTCCCGCATGGGCAAACCTGATGTAGATTATATCAAGGGCTTATGTCCGGCCATCGCCATTGAACAAAAAGTAGTTACTCGAACACCGCGCAGCACGGTGGGCAGTATGACCGAAATTTATGATTACCTGCGCGTATTTTATGCCAGAGTGGGAAAAACCATATCACCCATTAGTGGGCAGGAAGTAAAAAAGCAGGACGTGCAGGATGTATTGGAGTTTATCCAAAAAGGAAAAGTGGGTGATAAAATGGTTATAATAGTTCCCTTTAAACAGCAAGCGAAAAGAGATATACAAGAAGAGTTAAATATATTATTACAAAAAGGGTTTGCTAGAATTTATTTAAGAGCAACTACTAAATCAAGTGCATCTAGTATCTTAAGAATTGAGGATGCACTCGCAATGGCCAAAACCGAAATCACAAAAACCATTAAAGCGCATGAGGTATATGTTTTAATTGACAGGGTGGTGGTGAAAACATTCGATGAAGATGATATTCACCGAATAAGTGATTCCATTGGTACTGCTTTTTATGAAGGAGAAGGCCTATTATGGGTGGAGCAAAATGAAACTATTTTAAAAACATTCAATAATAAGTTCACTTTAGATGGTATTGAATTTGATGAACCAAGTCCTAATTTATTCTCCTTCAACAATCCCTATGGGGCTTGTCCTACATGCGAAGGATATAGTCAGGTATTAGGCATTGATGAAAATTTAGTGATACCCAATACCAATTTATCGGTCTATGACGGAGGGGTAGCGCCATGGAAAGGAGAGAAATTAGTTTGGTGGAAAGATCAGTTCGTAAAAGAAGCAGGCAAAGTAGGATTCCCCATACATCAGCCTATTAATAAATTAACGAAGACACAAGCTACTCAGTTATGGAAGGGTGTAGGCAAAGCATTGGGGATAGATGCATTTTTTGAAGATGTAAAAGCACATTTGTACAAAGTACAATTTAGGGTGATGCTAAGTAGGTATCGCGGCAGAACCAATTGTTCCGATTGTGAAGGGTATCGCGTGCGCAAGGAAGCCTTGTATGTAAAAATTGCAGGCAAACATATTGGAGAATTGTGTGCGATGCCCGTCAAAGATTTACAGGTTTGGTTTACGGAGTTACAGTTAACAGCACATGATAAGCAAATAGCAAAAAGATTATTAATAGAACTAGAACAGCGCATTCAAACTTTAATGGATGTGGGCTTGGGCTATTTAACTTTATCTCGATTGGCGAATAGTTTAAGTGGAGGCGAAAGCCAGAGAATACAATTAACAAGATGTTTGGGAAGCAACTTAACTAATTCCTTGTATATTTTAGATGAGCCAAGTATTGGACTACATTCAAGGGATACAGAAAGACTAATTAAAGTACTACAAAATTTAAGAGATTTAGGAAATACAGTTGTGGTGGTAGAGCACGACGAGCAAATTATGCGACATGCCGATCATATTATTGACATGGGCCCTTTAGCAGCGCACCAGGGCGGAGAGGTAGTAGCAGTTGGCAATGCAACGGCATTGATAAAAGATAAAGAAAGTTTAACGGGTAAGTATTTAAGTGGTACTATGAGCATACCTATTCCAGAAAAAACAAGAATATCAAAACACTTTATAAAGTTAGAAGGGGCTTATTTACACAATTTAAAAAGTATCGATGTGCAATTCCCCTTGCATAGTTTATGTGTGGTGAGTGGAGTAAGTGGAAGTGGAAAAACTACCTTAGTAAAGCAAGTATTATATAATGCTTTATTAAAAGCTAAAGCACTTCCTACAGAAATAGTTGGAGGTTATAATGCACTCAGTGGCGATTTGCATTTGATAGATCAAATAGAAATGGTTGATCAAAATCCAATTGGAAAATCTTCACGCAGTAACCCAGTGACCTATATTAAAGCTTATGATGCTATCAGAGATTTATATTCCAAGCAAGCACTTTCAAAAATTAGAGGTTTCTTGCCTAAGCATTTCTCTTTTAATGTAGATGGAGGCAGGTGTGATACTTGCAAAGGAGAGGGAGAGCAATTGGTGGAGATGCAATTTTTAGCGGATGTGCATTTAACCTGTGAGGATTGTGGAGGAAAAAGATTTAAGGAAGCGGTTTTAGAAGTGCAGTATAAAGGGAAAAATATTTATGAAGTATTAGAGATGAGTGTAGAGGAAGCCATTGCATTTTTTGCAGATGAAAAAAATATAGTATTGGCTATTAGCCCTTTGCAGGAAGTAGGCTTGGGCTATGTAAAATTAGGGCAGAGCAGTAGTACCTTAAGTGGAGGCGAAGCGCAAAGAGTAAAGCTAGCTAGCTTTTTAGGCAAGGGCAAAGCAAGCAATAAGATGTTATTTATTTTTGATGAGCCCACCACTGGGTTACATTTTCATGATATCCATAAATTATTAAAAGCTTTTAATGCCTTAATTGAGCAAGGGCATTCATTAATAGTGGTCGAACATAATACCGATGTCATTAAAGTAGCCGACTGGGTAATAGACATGGGTCCCGAGGCGGGCGATGGCGGCGGCACTGTGGTTTATGGAGGTGCACCCAAGGGTTTATCCAAGAACAAGGCCTCCCAAACCGGGAAGTATTTAGACTAGATTCTATGTAACTTATTAAAAATCAAATAGTTAGGTAAAATATATTTTGCTAACTTACATTTCTTGTATTATTTTTGTTGTAACTAAAAAATAGTTGCAAATTTGTATGACAAAGAAAGATAAACTACTAGAAAGGTTCTTAAGTATACCTAAGGATTTTACATTTGACGAGTTGAGTACATTATTACAAAATATGGGCTTTGAAGTTGAAAATAAAGGCAAAACTTCTGGATCAAGAGTTGCTTTTGTTCATGTAAATTTTAATAAACATATTTTAATACATAAACCTCACCCAGGTAAAATTATCAATAGAGTTTATTTGAAGAACATAATAGTTGATCTTACTTTAAAACAAATTATATGAATAATACATTAAAATATAAAGGATTTTACGCATCAGTTGTCTTTAGCGACGAAGACAATATTTTATTTGGCAAAATAGAAGGGATAGATGATTTAATAATGTTTGAAGGCTCTTCGGTTTCGGAATTAAAAAAAATGTTTAAGGAAGCCGTAGAAGATTATGTAGAAATTTGCGAACAAACAAATAAGCCTTGTTTAAAAAGTTTCAAAGGATCTTTTAATGTACGCGTAAAACCAGATATACATAGAAAGGCGGCAATGCTTGCCACTATGAAAGGCATTAGCCTAAATCAATTGGTTCAAAAAGCTATTGAGAAGGAATTAGAGGCTGCTTAGAAAAATGAGTCTATTATCTATATTATCTTAATCTATCAGCGCTTTTAACTTTGCGATCGTCTTTGTAAATATAAACAACGGCCATTATTTGAAGAATGGGTATAATAAACAAAGCGAGTGATGGTAAGGTAAAGCCGCCGCCTGGATTGGCTATTACTACTTTGTAAATGAAGTAACCAATTAATATTGAAAGTAAAAAGTTAACAAGTACTACTTTTAATTGCAACATACGATTCCCATATAAAAAGATAGTGATAAAAGAAAGGCAGGCGCTAAAAGCCAAGGAGATAAGCGTACTGTATTGAGCGCTTCCATTGATCTCCAATGCAAAGGGCGTAGGCGTATAATAAAAAGGGAAACGCAATGCAGAAAAAGCTGCAGCGCTTGTAAGTAAAAGCCAAATGGTTTGTATTCTTTGTATCATAGTATAAAGTTAAACTATTTAAAATAAAAAAACCTCCAGTGGAAGGGAGGTTTTTTCTATACTGAGTAAACTTATTTATGTTGGACACTATCCTAGTTCAGGATACAGGACAAATTGTTCCATAAACTTATTCACCTCTTTCTTCGTATCCGCTAAAATAGTTTCATTATCGGCGTTCATTAACACTTTGTCAATAGCTTCTACTACAAATGGAATATGTGTTTCAGTCATACCACGAGTAGTAATAGCGGCAACACCAAAACGAATACCAGAAGTAACAAAAGCCGATTTATCATCGTAAGGTACCATGTTTTTATTCGCAGTAATATCGGCATGACCTAAAACCTGTTCTGCTTTTTTACCACTAATATTTTTATTGCGCAAATCAATCAACATTAAATGATTATCGGTACCACCACTGATAATTTCATATCCTTTAGCAACGAATGCGGCTGCCATGGTTTTCGCATTCGTTTGTACTTGCTTTTGATACACCATAAATTCATCAGACAATATTTCTCCAAAAGCAATGGCTTTAGCAGCAATCACGTGTTCTAATGGGCCACCTTGTGTTCCTGGGAACACTGCCATATCAATTACATTGGACCATAATCTTAAATTTCCTTTTACATCTTTTAAGCCTAAAGTATTCTCCCCATCTTTCGCCATCATAATCACCCCACCACGTGGGCCACGTAAAGTTTTATGAGTAGTAGAAGTAACAAAATGACAATGATTAAATGGAGAACTTAATAAACCTTTTGCAATTAATCCTGCAGGGTGTGCAATATCGGCTAACACAAATGCACCTACTTCATTGGCAACTTTACGAATGCGCGCATAATCAATATCGCGACTATAAGCACTAGCTCCGCAAATAATTAATTTAGGCTTATGCGTTCTTGCTTGACTTTCTAACATCTCGTAATCAATCAATCCAGTTTCTTTTACCACGCCATAAAAATGAGGGGTATAAATTTTACCAGAAAAATTTACTCCACTTCCATGCGTTAAGTGACCGCCCATGCTTAGGTCCAAACCTAGGATGGCATCACCAGGATGTAAAATAGCTAGCATTAATGCAGCGTTGGCTTGTGCGCCACTATGTGGTTGTACATTGGCGTATTCAATTCCAAAAACTTCCTTTAAACGATCAATGGCTAAGGTTTCTGTTTTATCTACAATTTCACAACCACCATAATACCTACGACCAGGATAACCTTCGGCATATTTATTGGTCATTACTCCACCCATTGCTTGCATTACTTGTAAGCTGGTAAAATTTTCAGAAGCAATTAATTCAATGCCTCTTCTTTGGCGTACTAATTCTTCGCGGATAATGTCAAATACAAGGGTATCTCTTTGCATGGTGCTATATTTTAGTGTACTGTTTTTGCAAAAATAAATCTTTATGAAGCCTTTACAAAGCTTTCTTTCAACAGTTAGGCGCCTAATATCCACATTTCCAATGCCTTTTGTTGAATTTGGCCATTTCAGGGTTGATTTTGCAACAATCCTAACAGTTATTTGTTACTTTTATCTCCCTCTAAAAAGTAAACAATGAAGGCTATTATTCCAGTTGCGGGAGCAGGTACAAAACTTCGCCCACATACCTATACACAGCCCAAGGCATTGATTCCTATGGCAGGTAAAACCATACTTAGTTTTATTGTAGATCAATTAAGGGAAGTGGGTATTAACGAGTTTGTTTTTATAGTAGGTTATTTGGGAGATAAAATTCAGGATTATGTACAAGCCACCTATCCCAATTTAAACACCCATTTTGTGTATCAGAATGAACGTAATGGTACGGCTCATGCTATTGAATTGGCCAGAAATATAATTGGAGAGGATGAAGTTTTTATTGCATTAGGGGATACCATCTGCGAATTTGATATTAAAGAAGTGATGGAAAGTCCATTTAGTATGTTGGGTATAAAAAAAGTAGATGACCCAAGACAGTTTGGTGTGGTTGAAATAAATGAAGAAGGAAAAATCGAACATGCAGTAGAAAAACCATCAATACCAAAAAGTAATAATGCACTCGTAGGCTTGTATAAAATTAAGGAATCGAAAATTTTATTTGAATGTTTCCAGCAACTTTTTACAGATAATATTAAATCCAATGGGGAATACAATTTAACAGATGCCTTGGACTGTATGATAAAAAAAGGAATAGAACTTAGAACCTTTAAAGTAAAACATTGGTACGATTGCGGGAAAAAAGAAAATTTATTAGAAGCCAATGCGGTATTGCTTAAAAAAACTGGTGGTTTAGCAGTAAACCCAGCCACTTATCCCAATAGCATTATTATTGCACCAGTTAGTATTGCAGCAGATTGTGTTATAGAAAATTCAATTATTGGGCCGCATGTAACCATTGGCAATAACACAACCATAAAAAGTTCGGTGGTCAAAGAAAGTATTATTGGATCCTATACTACACTTGACGAAGTGGTTTTAGACAATTCATTAATTGGAAGTGATGCGGCTGTAAAAGGGTTAAGCCGTACTTTAAATATTGGAGATAATACAGAAATAGATTTCGGATAATTTTTTTAGAATAATTTATTTCTCAGGTAAGTTATCCTAAGCGTCTTTATGCAAATACATTGAATTTGCTTGTGCCACACAGGTCATTACCACATCATGAATACAAACATGTTTAGGCACATTGGCTACATACCAGGTGGTATCTGCAATGTCTTCGGCTTTTAATGGTTCGTATCCATTGTACACCGCTTTGGCTTTGGCAGCATCTCCTTTAAAACGTACTAAAGAGAAATCTGTTTCTACAGCGCCGGGATGTATAGCGGTAACTTTTATTTTATACTGTAATAAATCAATTCTTTGCGCTTTGGTAATAGCATCTACTGCATGTTTAGAAGCGCAGTATACATGGCCATCCTTATATACTTCCTTACCTGCTGTGCTACCTATATTGATAATATGACCTTGTTGTTTTATTAAATAAGGAAGTACGGCTTTAGAACAGTACAATAAGCCTTTTACATTGGTATCAATCATGGTTTCCCAGTCTTCTATATTAGCGTTTTCAAAACTATCTCTACCTAAAGCCAGGCCAGCATTGTTCACTAAAATATCAATGGCTTGCCATGCAGTAGGAAGGTTGCCTAATTGTTGAAAGACGGCTTCTTTATTTTGAACATCAAAAATTAAGCTTAAAGTTTTTACTCCATATTTTGTTTCCATATCCTTGGCAACGGCTTCCAATTTTTCTTTTCTGCGGGCGGTTAAAATTAAGTTCCAGCCACCTGCTGCAAATTTTTCGGCAATTGCTTTTCCGAAGCCTGAACTAGCACCGGTAATTAATATAATTTTTGACATGCTATTTATTTTAGTCTTTTTTAAATAATGGGTTTAATCGACCTTTTTCAATAAGTCGATAATTTAATAAAAGTGCTATGCCTATTAATACCCATACCTCTTTTGAAAAATGTTGTGGAAGCCAATAGCTGGTTATTATTAATGCCACCACGGCACCAAAAAATACCATTCCAATTTTGCCAATAGCTTGATTGCGAATAAAGTAAAATAGTAAGGCTATTAAATAGAAAGGGTGTAACCACATCAGGTTGTAATTTTGGTAACAAGCAGTGTGTTTTGAAATTAAACTCATGTAAACCACTAAAGCACCGCCTATACTAAATAGTAAAAGAAATAGTACATCTAAAATTTTTGCTATTTTTTGTAGCGCTAAACTATTCCATTTGGATGCGAATAAATATATAAGTAACAAAACAAGTAAAGTATAAAATGGGGTGGAGGCGTTTGAGTTATTTTGATTTGCTGTTACAAGTATATTGTTTTTAGCTACCAAGCGCCTTGTATTGGCAATTTGTTGATGTAATAGTTTAGGCAAAAAAGAGGCTTGAAAATCGTTAGGCTTTTGATCGGAATAGGCGCCTAATAATAAATCTATACCTAAGCCAATCCAGGGTAATCCTTGTTGGTAAGGGGCTTTAACTACTTCTGACCTAAAAGAAGGTACATTAATACCCACTGGCTGAAAGGCTGACTTTTTAAACAAGCCATCCTTAATACGTGTGGTGCAATTATCGGTAATGAAATTGTATAAGTAATAACGATTGCTATCAATCATATTTATTTTCAAAGCCTCGTACCATTTTACTTTTTCAGGTGTTGAAAGTTTTAACACTTGTTCCACCACTTCTCTTTTCTCAAATTGATATTCAGCTATAAAATCATTATAATTATTAGCAGAGATAAAATAAAGTAAATTACCTTTTAGAAATTTGGTTAAAAAATTAGGCTCATTAAAATCAAAAGTGCCGTAATTAAAAACAATATCGGTATGATTAATACTATCCACCACTCTTACTGCGGTATGTCCCCAAACAGTATAAATATCTTCACCAGCAGCACAGGTTAGTACACTTACTTGTAATTTAGCAGTGTTTGGGATACTGTCTTGGGCAACTGAATGCAATGCCGAAAAAGCATAAATTAAAAAGAAAAAAATAAATTTTTTCAAGGCCCAGGGTATAAAGGGTTAATTATTTCTTGCTATAGTTAGGGGCTTCTCTAGTCACTTCCACATCGTGTGTGTGACTTTCTCTCATGCCTGCGTTCGTTATTTGAACAAAAGTTGCTTTTTGTAAATCTTTCACTGTTTTAGCACCGCAATAACCCATACCCGCTTTTAATCCACCAATGTATTGGTAAACTATTTCATGTAAATTTCCTTTGTAAGCTACGCGACCTTCAATTCCTTCTGGTACATATTTTTTTAAATCAGATTCATTTTCTTGAAAATATCTATCACCACTACCTTGACTCATCGCACCAATACTTCCCATGCCACGATATCCTTTAAACTTACGACCTTCATAAATAATAGTTTCACCAGGGCTTTCTTCGGTACCAGCAAAAACACTACCCATCATTACGCAGTTGGCGCCAGCGGCCAATGCTTTCACCATATCACCCGTATAACGAATACCGCCATCGGCGATAATTGGAATATTTTTTCCTTTCAAAGCTCTAGCAGCTTCCATAATAGCAGTTAACTGAGGAACACCTGCACCTGCCACAATACGAGTTGTACAAATACTGCCAGGTCCAATACCTACTTTCACGGCATCGGCACCCGCATTAGCCATAGCTAATGCACCTTCTGCAGTGGCTACATTACCTGCAATGACAGGTAAATTTTTATAAGTTTTCTTTAATAATTTTAAAGCTTCAATAACTCCTTTGCTATGACCATGTGCACTATCTAAGGTTACCACATCTACGCCAACGCTTTGTAAAGCAGCAGCACGTTCTAATAAATCTTTGGTAATACCTAAGGCAGCACCCACTAATAAACGGCCAATATTATCTTTTACTGCATTGGGAAAAGCGCTCAATTGTAAAATATCACGATAGGTAATTAATCCAATTAATTTCCCTTGCTTATTAACAACAGGTAATTTTTCAATTTTATATTGACGAAGAATTTTTTCTGCTTTTCTTAAATCCGTTCCTTCTGGCGCAATGACTAAATTTTCTTTAGTCATTACTTCGCTTACTTTTCTTTTTCGGTCGGTTTCGAAACGTAAATCGCGATTGGTTAAAATTCCCACCAATTTATTTGTTTTATCAATGATAGGAATACCGCCAATTTTATTTTCCTTCATTAATTTTAAGGCATCACCAATTGTAGCAGTTACTTCTAAAGTGATAGGATCTACAATCATACCACTTTCGCTACGTTTTACTTTACGCACTTGTTCGGCTTGTCTTTCAATGCTCATGTTTTTGTGTAAAATACCAATGCCACCTTCACGTGCTAATGCAATAGCCAATTGTGCTTCGGTAACAGTGTCCATAGCTGAGGACAAAATAGGGGTGTGTAATAGGATATTTTTGGTGAGCTGCGAGTGAATGTTTACTTCGGAAGGAAGTATTTCGGAATATGCGGGCATTAACAATACGTCATCAAAAGTTAAGCCTTGACCAAAAATGCGGGACTGGTTGGTAGTATTTCTTGTTGCCATAGGCAAAGATAGGGCCTTCGATTATTTAGGCAAAATCCTTTTTTAGCACTTACTAAATAGGTTACCTGCTAATAAGTTAATATGACCCTGCATTTCTAATGAAAGTAGGTGGCCAGAAAGCAAACTGGCATTGATTTTTAATTGGTTAGCTAATTCATCTCTATGAATAGGCCCTTGCATTTCAATGAGTAATAATACCCTTTGTAATTCGGGATCGAGTATCAATTTTAATTGTTTTTCAACTGATTTTGGGTCTGAAATAGGCCAGTTCATATTTTCGAGTAAATGAATAGGGTCATGGTAAAGATGTGCTTTATTGTATTTAATAAGATGTAAACAGCCTTTACTTTTAGCATCATGTATTTTTCCTGGCAGCGCAAATACTTCTCGGTCATAACCAAAAGCCAAGTTGGCTGTAATCATGCTACCTCCTTTTATATCTGTTTCAATAACAATGGTGGCATCGGACATGCCAGCAACTATTCGATTTCTTTTTGGAAAAAAATAAGGAAGTGGAATGGTGCCTTTTCTGTATTCAGTAATTAATCCACCTTGAGGCAGCATCTCCATAGCCAATCTCCGATGTTGAATGGGATAAATTTTATCTAATCCGTGTGCTAAAACGCCCCAGGTGGGTACATTCATTTTTAAAGCAGTTTGATGTGCAATACCATCAACGCCTAATGCCATTCCACTCACTACACCCATTTTTAAATGCGCCAAACCTTCTATTAATTCTTGAACTACTTTATTTACTTGAAGGGTATGTTGACGGGTACCAACTATGCTAATCAATTGAGGCAAATTAAATTGATTAGAACCTTTTATATATAATAATAAAGGAGCGTCTTTGCATTGCACCAATCTATTGGGGTAGTTAGGGTCTAGAACTGATAAGCAATGAATTTGATGCTTGTTAATAAAATTTAATTCTGCTTCTGCTTCTTTCAAAGGCCATGTCGAAATTAAAATATTTTTATGAACCAAATTAAGTTCTGTAAAACCTGTTTGTTGTTTTTGATGTTCTTTAAAAACAGCAACGGCAGATCCATAAAATTCAAGAATAGTTTTTTTCTGAATATCGTTTAACCCTGCCATCCAACTTAGCGCGATGGTATATACTATTTCATCATCCATGAGGCAAACATCAATGTTTTACCTACATGAAAGGGAAGTATTTATACTTTATTTTGAAGACTCTTTGGGCTTTGGGAAGCTAATAACAAAACTGCTTCGTCTGTTTTTTGCACGACCTTCTTCGGTAGCATTATCGGCAATAGGGAATTTGGAGCCACGACCAATATTAGTTACTCTAGTAGGTGCAATTTTCTTACTAATTAAATATTGCGCAATGGCTTTGGATCTTCTATCAGACATGTTTTTATTTTGAACACTATCTCCTTTAGAATCGGTATGACCTTCGATAAGCACTACAGCCATAGGTGCAGATTCTAAATAAGTGACCAATGCATCTAATTCTACTCTTGATTTCTTTTTAAGCTTCGCAGAATTTAAATCAAAAAATACATTATTAAAATTTTGAGTAAAAGAATTACCATATACGGGAATAGGGGCTAAATAAAATTGAAAAGTAGTACCTGATAAATATTGTAAACTATCCGCTGAAATAAAAGTACTTGCGTAAATATGATTCGGACTATTTACTCTAATACCTAAACTATCAAAATAAGGAAGTCCTAAAACAAAATAACCATTATTGTCTACTTTAATTTGCATGGTGCTACTGTCATCCAAAGGGTTCACTAAAACTACATCTCCTGGAATAGGATTTTTGGTTACAGCGTCTGCTATATAACCCTTTAAATAAAAAGTTTTATTGGCCCTGGTAGCTGGTGCCAGTATAGCTTTGTAAATATCCAGTCCGCCTTTACTATCTATTCTGTCACTGGCCATGTAGGCATCCATGCCGTTACTAGCAACGGCAATACTACCTTCATTTTCATAAGTGTTAATAGGGTAACCTAAATTCATGGGGGTAGACCAACTGCCATCTAATTTTTTTCTGGAAACAAATAAGTCGGCTCCTCCAAAGCCAGGCCAACCAACGGATGAAAAATACAAACTTCTATTATCGGCGTGAATAAATGGAGTTTGTTCATCTTCTGCGGTATTAATAGTAGGACCCATATTAACTGCTTCATTCCAATATCCTTTTTCATTGCGGTAGGCTACGTAAAGGTCAATGCCGCCATAACCACCAGGGCGATTGCTACAAAAATAAAGTGCTTGTCCATCGGGTGCAATGCTAGGGGCGCTGTCCCAATAATCAGAATTAATAGCACGATCTAAGTTTTTTGGATCAGACCAACCATTTTTTGTTTTAGTTACTTTATAAATATCATAGCGACCAAATCCTTTGGGGCCATAGTCTGCAGCAAAGTATAAAGTATTTAAATCCTGTGTAAGACTCATGCTACCTTTTTTTTCTGCCTCATTTAAGTTATCTACTAAAGGCTTTGCTTCAGAAAATCCTTCTCTGGTAATATTGCTATAATAAAAATCTTCTCTAGTTAAATTAGAACGACGCATAAATAAAAATAAACTGTCTTGTACTGTAACACTTGGAAAATATTCAGCTGCATCAGTGTTTATACTATCGCCCACATTGGTCACTTTAATCTCTATTGGAGTGGGGTTAGAAATAGCAAACTGACAAACTTTAAGTAAATCAATACCCTTGCTTTTTAAATAGGAGGGCAATTGATTATTAGCGATTAAGGGTTGTAAAATAGAAAAAGCTTTTTGATAATTACCCATGCTTACATAAGCAGTGGCATATTTAACTATAAAAGGAATAGCAGCATCAGGTTCGGCTATTTGTATTTTTTCAAAAACTAAAATAGCTTTTTGGTATTGCTTGGTGGTCAAATAGACTTGAAATAAGGTTAAAGAAGCATCTATTAATTCAGGATTTTTTTGAATGGCATTTTCAAGGAATTCAATGCCCTTGTCAAATGATTTATTGTCTAATTCAATAATGGCTTTTTCGTATAATTTTTCAGCAGCTGTTAAGTTCTTAGCACTAATAGTTGATTTTTTATTTTTGATATCGTCGGCATCCTGCGCAAATAATTGGCTGCTCGCAATGAAAGTCATTGCAAAATAAAAAACTAATAAAAACCATTTGTTTTTGATCATGCTACAATAATGTATTGTAAATATACAAATTAGGGAACTTGAATGTACTTATGCAATTGGGCACTTAATTCCCATTGTGGGTGTGCTTTAATATAATCAATTACTAAGGGTGTAATTTGATTGGCCTTGTCCCATTCGGGTTGCAAGTATAATTTGCAAGAGGGAGGTACTTGTTGAGCATAGGTTTCGGCCCATTCAAAGTCGTGGGCATTAAAAATAACTACTTTTAATTCAGAGGCTGCAGCAATGCATTCATCAAGTGGTGCTTTAAATTTTTTAGGAGAAAAGCAAACCCAATCCCATTTTCCAGATAAAGGACTAGACCCCGATGTTTCTATATTCACTTCAAATCCAGCCTTTTTTAAAGCAGTTGTTAAGGCATCTAAATTATATAATAAAGGTTCGCCGCCAGTAATAATGGCTAAACGAGCAGGATGAGCAGAAGCGTTGGAAACTATTTCATCAATGCTTAATTCGGGATGCTTGCTTGCGTCCCAACTATCTTTTACATCGCACCAAACACAACCCACATCACATCCAGCCAAGCGAATAAAAAAAGCTGCTTTGCCTTGGTGGTACCCTTCGCCTTGCAAAGAATAAAACATTTCCATCACAGGATATTGAGTAATTGTGTTCAAGCTAAAAGTTATAATAATATTTTAATTGAAATTAAAGCCCTTGGTAAGCTTTCATTGTGTTTTTTAATAAACCAGCAATGGTCATTAAGCCAACGCCACCAGGCACAGGGGTAATGGCAGAAGCTTTTGCGCAAGCTTCTTCATAATTTACATCGCCTTTAATTCTAAAACCTTTTTTAGCAGTAGCGTCTTCTACTCTCGTAATACCCACATCAATAATAACTGCACCAGGCTTAATCATATCTCCTGTTAAGAAATTCGGCACCCCTAAAGCGGCCACAATAATATCAGCATCTAAACAAACTTCTTTTAAATTTTTGGTATGGCTATGACAAATGGTAACCGTGCAATTTCCTTGTGCAATATTGCTACTTAATAAAATACTCATGGGGCGACCTACAATATTACTACGACCAATTACCACTGCATTTTTTCCTTTGGTTTCAATGTTAAAATATTCAAGCATTAAAATAATGCCGTAAGGGGTAGCAGGAATAAAAGTATTTAAACCTTGTACCAAGCGGCCCACATTTACAGGATGAAAACCATCTACATCTTTAGCAGGATGAATAGCCTCAATTACTTTAGATTCTTTTATATGTTTAGGCAAAGGCAATTGCACTAAAATGCCATCGCAATTAGGATCTTGATTCAGCTCGGCAATTTTTGCTAATAAAACTGCTTCTTCCACGTCAGCATCCAATCGATACAAAGAAGAACCGAATCCGGTTTCCTCGCAGTTTTTTACTTTACTAGCTACATAAGTTTCGCTAGCCCCATTAGAGCCTACTAAAATGGCAGCTAAATGAGGGGTTCTTTTACCGGCGGCTTTAAGGGCCTTGGTTTGCTCCAAAAGGGTCGCTTTTACAGCGGCGGCTGCTATTTTACCATCTAATATTAACATAAAGCAAATTTAGTTTCTTTGAATTGCAGTACTGTAATTTTTTTTTAACATTCCATCCCCTGTATCTTTGGGGCCTTAATAAAAAGTATGGAACAAAACCCCAACCAACCCTTAAACATCGAAATAAGTGAAGAGATAGCCGAAGGCGCCTATGCTAATTTGGCCATTATCACCCATAGCAATGCAGAATTTGTGGTAGATTTTGTAAACGTCATGCCTGGCACGCCCAAGAGCAAGGTAAAAAGCAGAGTTATTTTAACTCCAATGCATGCCAAGCGATTTATGAAAGCCTTAGTGGAAAATATAGAACGTTACGAAGAAGCCAATGGACCTATTGCAGATATGTTGCCGGTAGAAATTCCAATGAATTTTGGTGGCCCCACTGCACAAGCATAGTTTTTACCAATTAGCATTTTGTTCGGCATAGCTGTAATAACCTTCGAGGCTAACTATAATATGGTCTATAAGCTTAATGTCAAAATACGCAGCTCCCTTTTTTATTTTCTCTGTTAAAATATTATCCATCTGACTGGGTTGTAATTGACCACTTGGATGATTGTGACATATAATAAATCCTGTTGCTTCATGGCTAAGCGCTAATTTAAAAATGAGACGGGGATCGGCAATGGTGCCCGTAATGCCTCCTTCACTTAAAATGGCTTCGTGAATAATTTTATTGGCTTGGTTCAATAAAAGTACCATAAAAATTTCTCTGTTTTCAAATTGCAATAAATATTTTAGATGTTTTGCTACGTCACCGCTTTGATGAATATTTTTATTAGTTATGGGATTGGAAATTCTTCTGGAACCCAATTCAATAGCAGCTAAAATACGAATGGCTTTTACTTTTCCAATACCTTTTATTTTCAAGGCCAATAGGTCCACTACATTTAATTTGGAAAATTTTTGCAAGTTGTTTTGAGTGGTGCTAAGCAATGCCCTAGCCAATTCAATGGCGTTTTGATGTATGGTGCCATGTTGCAATAAAATGGCCAAAAGCTCTACATCGCTAAGGTATTTGGCCCCTTTGGAGTAAAGTTTATGCACTGGTTGGTCCTGAAGGGCCCAGGATTTGATATTGTTTAAATTTCCCATAGCGACAAATTTAACCAAATCAAAAAATGAGAAAGACCGTATAAATACCAAACAAAGACATCCAATATGTGCATAAGTTCGCGAGATGTTGAAAAGTAGGGCAATTATTATTTAAGTATTGTAAGCGATATTTATAACTTTGACGCATATCCTAAACTACATGAATCCTTCAGTAAAAATATTCGCTGGAACTGGCTCACAAGCCTTAGCGGAAAAGATTGCTCAACGCTTTGGAGCACCTATTGGAAAAATAAATATTCAAAAATTTAGTGATGGAGAATTTCAGCCTATTTTTTTAGAAAGTATAAGAGGTGATTATGTTTTTTTAGTACAAAGTACTTATGCGCCTTCTGAAAATTTGATGGAATTGTTAATGATGATTGATGCTGCTAAAAGAGCAAGTGCTTATAAAATTATTGCAGTAGTTCCGTATTATGGTTTTGCAAGACAGGATAGAAAAGACAAACCAAGAGTTGCCATAGGAGCAAAATTAATAGCAACTTTATTAGAAGCTGCTGGAGCACACCGTGTTATTACAATGGATTTACATGCAGCACAAATACAAGGATTTTTTGATGTACCCGTGGATCACTTAGATAGTTCTGCGATATTCATTCCTTATATTCAACAATTAAAGTTGGAGAATTTAGCCTTTGCTGCACCCGATGTAGGAAGTACCAATCGTGTTCGTGAAGTGGCAAATTACTTCAATGCCGAAATGGTTATTTGTGACAAACACCGTAAGCGAGCCAATGAAATAGCAAGCATGGTGGTAATTGGAGATGTAACCGGAAAGGACATTGTCATTGTAGATGATATTTGTGATACGGGTGGAACCTTAGTTAAAGCAGCAGCGCTTTTAAAAGAAAAGGGAGCCAGATCGGTGCGTGCTATGATTACGCATCCTGTTTTAAGTGGTAAAGCGTATGAAAATATTGAAAATAGTGTTTTAGAGGAATTAGTGGTTTGTGATACCATACCCTTAAAGCAACCTTCTAAAAAAATACAGGTATTGACGGTGGCGGATTTGTTTGCGATAGCCATCAGAAATGCCTATGAAAATAAGAGTATTACGAGCTTGTTTGTACACTCCCAATTAAAGGCAAGAGGCTAATAATCAAATAGTTATCAAATAAAACGAAATAGTAAGGAGAGACTTTGGTTTCTCCTTTATTATTTCATACCTTCGCCGTCCAAATTATTTATCAAGAAAATAAAAAAATCAGTAATGAAAACAATTACAATCGAAGGCCACTTGAGGACCGAAAATGGCAAAAAAGCCGCCCGCCAGCTTCGCTCTCAAGAAAACGTGCTGGGTGTAATTTACGGGGGTGCTCAGGAG
>CAMBEQ010000013.1 GCA_945865545.1 Sediminibacterium ginsengisoli
TTTCTTGTGCCTGCATTTTTTGTGCAACCCCTATAATACAAAAAATGAGCAGTACAATGTATTTTCTATCAATTAATAGCATTTGCAAAAATATACCTTTATTATCTTTTCCTATATTTCTTATAAAATAATAACTATTATTAATCAAATAAGATAAATTAATACTATTTGTATACAGAGATGAAAAAACTAAAGTGTTCTTCTTTAATTTGAGCCTAGAAGCTCAAATTACAATAATAGTATAGGTATAAACTATGAATTCGATTTTAGGAACAGCCAAAAATTCGCTTATAAATAGGTTCGGAATTAAAGATAAGTGAATGATTTTCAAATAGATATAGTTGTATTTGAACTTAAAACCTTAGCAAGGAAAAGATCATTAAATAAATTTAAGACGTAAATTTTTAGTAGCTAATTTATCTTACACAGGGGGGAAAATTAAAGCCAAGTATCAGTCTTCTTTCAACTTAATTTTTGTAAAAATTTGTAAATGAGGAAGTGCCAGCACAGATAAGCTAATAAATAGCAGTGTAAAAATACCAGAAGCATCTTTGCTATTTAGTGTTAGGAAGGTTATATACATAAACCCAAACCATGCCACAATAGAAAAAGGCGCAGCTTTGACTAGTAAGCTGGTCCATCCTTTAAAATCATTAGGCATACTAAAAGTGATTCTTATTTTATCAAATGATAGTAAAGAGTGCCAGAAACCAAAATAAAAGGCAAAACAAAGCCAAAGAGGCATGTACAAGGCAAAAACGATTAAAATAACCTGTTGTAAAAGCGTATAGTAATAATACTTATTTTTTGAAAAAAAATATTCTTTAAAGAAGAATAAAATAAAGTATACAGCAAACAGACCTATAAGGGTGATAGGATAAATTTTATGCGCAAGCGTAGTCCATTGACTTTCATTAAACGCAGAGCGCTCCATTCTTATAAAAATTTGCAAAGCAAAATTTATATTCTTAGAAAGTAATAACAAAATCCATAGAAGCCCAATGACAGAATAGGCTATTTTTTGAACAGTATTTTCTGTTTTTCCCAACCAATCAATTTCCCCAAAATGATAAGCAGTTATTAATATAAATATAATTAAAGCCGCCACAGGGAAAAAGTACCAAACCAATGAATAGGCAATAATATTGGCTATGTATTTTAATAGAAATCTCTTTTGATTGCTTTCTGACTTTTTTAAATGTTGATCAATATATAAGTCTAAGGCTCCATGAGGGACTCCAAAAAGAATTAATACAATAATTAAAAATGAAATTTGAGTACTGTTATTTAAAACAAAAACAGAATCTATAAGAAATAAAAAAAATGCAAGTAAAATTAAGTACAACCGAAGTTTTATTTGCATTTGTATAAATTAAAAAAGGGGCAAGTAACCAACTTGCCCCTTAAAGTTATTTGATAAAATTAAGCAGCTTTTCTACTTAAGCTATAAATAACCAAACCAAAACCGATTTTATTGATTGCATCACCAATATTGTATATAACATCCATGTTTAATCCAATATTAGCAAAGCCAGCATACCATTGTCCTTCAGCTGTTCCGATTAAATATCCTAGAGGATAAATAGCCCAACCAACTAATACGAACCAACCAAGTGCTGAGTTCGCAGATGCTACTGCAGTTCCAGCTCCAGTTGCTAATTTCTTAACATCTCCTAACCATACTTCATACACAATGTAGAAGTATGCAATAGCACTTATAGTTCCCCATAATGTAGCTTGAGCAGGGGCAACTGCCTCTCCCCAATAACCTGTAACTAACATTACAACAGAAGCTAAAATCATTTTCCATAATAAACTTGTAGTACCACCAGCCTTTTTAGTGATTAAATAGAATTCAACGCACATTAAAGGCACAGTTAATAACCAGTCTACGTAACGGAAAAAAGTTGGACTATCATGTGTTTCTGCATAATATCCACGCATGTAGTAGTAGTGAACAGCTGCAATAAAAGTGATTAACCCTGATACAAGTACAGAGGTTCTCCACTCTTTGCTAGTGTTGTTCAATTCTAAAAAGAAAAATACCGCTGCGGCCATCATAGCCATTGTGCCAACAAAGAACGTGAAAGACACATAGTCAGTCTTTGCAATCGCCATTGTCGCATCAAGAAGAAATAAATCCATATGTTTGAGTTTTGGTGAACGTTTTATTCACAACTTTCTACATTTCATAATGGCTATTTATGTGCACTAATCCACATAAAACAATGCAATAGAAATTCAATCGTTGTGAAAGGAAAGTTATATAAATATTGTTAAATTATTTACATAAAATGTTATAAAAAAATAAAAATTTGATTTAAAAACCTATTTTGTTTAATAAATAGATTTAAAAAATGAGCAAAAAATAAACAAAAAATAAGCTGGCTACCAAGTAAAAATTAAACAAAAGCTGCTATATCCTATTAATAGATAACTTAGCCATCGTAATTATAATAAAATGCTCATTATCGTTTTCTTTTTGTTGCTACCTTGGTTTACGTCACTCATTTTTCATGCTTTTTGTATACACAGATATGCTTCTCATAAAATGAATGAAAAAAGTACTCTATTCTAATGACCATGAATCCTCCCAATATTTTAAATCAGGACGGAATAGCAATATACCATGAGCAAGTAATATCCGATGAACAAACAAAGCAATTGTATGATGATCTTTTGAATAATATCAATTGGGAAAATGAAAGAATTATCATGTTTGGAAAAGAGATAATTACAAAACGAAAAGTAGCATTCTATAGTGATTCTTCAATAGCTTACAGGTATTCAAGCAAAACTAAAATAGGCTTGCCCTGGAAGGATACACTTATTAAACTTAAAAATTTAGTTGAATCTATTACTAAAGAATCCTACAATGCCTGTTTGTTAAATTTGTACCATAACGGTGAAGAATCGATGGGATGGCATTCTGACAATGAAAAAGAAATTGTGACTAATAGCTCTATTGCCTCTTTAAGTATTGGCGCTTCCAGAAAGTTCTCCTTTAAACATAAAGCAACCAAAGAAACCATATCTATTCAACTTGGAAACGGATCTCTACTAGAAATGAAAGGAACCATTCAGTCACACTGGTGGCATGCACTCACGAAATCAAAGAAAGTCACCGAGCCTAGAATTAATTTAACTTTTAGGCAAATGCATACCAAAAAAGATTAAATGAAAAATAGTAAAAATAAAATAGTTAAGAAAGGCGATTTACCCTCAAAAATATGTGTTTATTGTAATCGCGAATTTACTTGGCGGAAAAAGTGGGCACAAAATTGGGAAGATGTTTTGTATTGTAGTGAAGCCTGTAAAAAGAAGAAATTTACGCCTACAATAAATTAAACTTAACGTTTACTAATCTTATTCATTGAAATTGCTTTTTGCCTTGAACATTTAAACCGCTTAATTTCGGCAGTTCTTTTCATTAAATGTTTCTGACTCACCCCGCTATTTACACGCTTACGCCAAAGATTAAAGCTATTGCGTTTTAATTCGGAGCGCATCAATTTAATGGTAGCTGCTTCAGACATACCAAACTGCATGGTGATTGCCTCAAAAGGCGTTCGATCCTCCCAAGCCATTTCAATGATTCTGTCAATGTCTATCCTTTCCATATTACTAAATTAAGATTTTATTGACGCTATCCATAAATTTATAAAATGAGCTTAATAGTAAAAAGAAAATTAAGACCTTGATTTGTAATGTTTTGCACTATCCTAAAATCGAAATTAACTAATTTCAAGCGAGTTAAGGGGGTATTTTACTCACGCAGGGATCCACTTTACATTCTTGATAAATTTAAGAAGTATAATATATCAAATTTATTTACTTACTTTAAGGAAGTAAACAGCTTAACCTTTTGCAATTCTAACGCAACAGTTCTATTTACAATTCTTGTAATCACTATCATTCCTTAAAATCTTATTTTATCATTTAGATAGACAATAATCTATTTTAAAATCAACTCGTATGAAAAAAATCACAATCTTATTAATGGGTATTTTGATAACATTTGTTACGATAGCCCAAAGTAAAACAGCCACTTGGAAATATGCAACCATGGATTTTATCAAAACTACTCCAGATGGCAATTATGATCAATACCTAAAAGAAAAATGGTCGGTTTTAGCTCAAAAGCGTTTGAACAATGGAACTATTTTGGGTTGGGATGTATGGGGTGTTGGACATACTAATACTGAATCTAAATATGATTTAGTGATCATTACATTTTATAGTGTATTAGACAGTATGTCTAAAGGAGCGGGTATCAAAAGAATTGGTAACTATACCGACTTAGACGAAGAAGCCATTATGGATAAAATAGATCAAACTAGAAAAGTGGTTGGTACTTCAGTATTAGTGAATAAGCATGGCTGGTCCATGATTGATACCACAGCTAAGTTTGCCAATTTCAATTATCTTAAAATTAATGCTGGCAGCGGTGACGAATACGAAAAATTAGTAGCTAAAATTAATGTAGCCAATAAAAATAATAAGGCTGTGGGTTTCACGCTTGCTAAGAGAATTGATGTGATGGGCGAAGATATTATGTGGAATTATGGTGGTGCCTATTTTTACAGTACCTATAATGACATGATGGAGTCAAGAGCTGAAACCAATCCTCCAAATGCTGATCAACCAAAATTAGCTTCATTAAGAACTATAAAAAGAAGCGAGGTTTTATACAATAAATATTCATTGCGCAAAAAAACCAACTAGTAAAATAGGTTTTTTTATAAATCGTATTCCTCTCAAGAGGCAACTTTTATTAGTTGCCTCTTTTTTATGATCAGAAAATTATGGCCTAGAACTGAAATAGTAAAAGTTATCAAAAACAGAATTTGCCCAATTTTAAAGGACCGAGAGGGTATTTATCTAAGCAGTGCAAGCTTTAATTATTTAAATAAGGGGATATGCCATTAACAACAATAAAGGGTTGTTCAAAATGTTCTGTGGGAGAAGTAGCCATTAAAGTATATTTCCCTGCGTCTATAAACTTGTCATATTCTATAAAATAAGGCTCATCGCTTTCTTTTTTGCTTAATACCAAATTCCAACGATAGGTATTAAATCCTGGCTTCCCTTCAAAATTAATTTTCCAAATTTCCTTATTTGCTTTGTCACGAATGGAAAGTGTTATGGATTGTAATTGAGCAAGCCAAAATGTAAAATCAACTTTTTCAATACTTTTTTGTAAAGCCTCTCCTCCATTTGAATTAAACCAAGGTCTTCTTAAAGTATCTATTTCAAAAAAATGATTCTTTGCTTTAAATAATGGACTACGCACAAATTGCTGAATCGGCTTAAGGCTTGTCTTGTATAGGCCGCGTCCGTGTGTAGCCACCACTAAATCCATCGTTGGTATATGAATCTCTAAATCCGCAACAGCTGTTTGTGGAAAGTTATTTCCCAACAAAGACCAGTTGATGCCTCTATTCAATGATACAAATACGCCTCTTAATCCACCTGCATATAAAATGTTTTCATTGGTAGGATCTTCTTTGATTACATTAAATGGTTCATCAGGAAGTCCATTGGTTATACTTTTCCAATGAGCTCCATAATCTTCTGAAACATAAATATAACTATGCAAATCATCATTGTTGATACCAGTCATACTTAGATACACCCTTGAAATTTTAAAGCGAGAAGCAGCAATGCTTCGAATGTAATGATTGGCAAGTCCAGAGGATAATTCTTCCCAATGCATCCCATCATTTTTGGAAACCCAAAATGCTCCCTTATCTGTACCCACAAACAATAAGCCTTTTTTAATAGGAGATTCTACCAAGGCTCCGGCAGCATTTGACATTTTATCCTGATTGGATGAAATAGCAATGTTTGGACTAATGGCTTTCCAGGTATCTCCGCGATTAGTCGTTTTAAAAATATAATTACCCCCATGATACAAAGTCTTGTTTTGGTATGCAGATATAAAATAGGGAGTAGTGTAATTATACTTTAGAGTATCCTGTATCGACTTTGGTAATGTAGGTTTTATAGCAACAGTTTTATCTTTGGCTTTATCTAATCTTATGGCATCTCCATATTGTTGACTATAATAAACTATATTTTTATTAAGTGGATCTACTTGGGTTACACAACCATCTCCCCCATCCCAAGGATCAATCCAAAGATATTTCCAGGGATCATTGTATTGTGTATTTAATTCTTTAGCAGGGCCGTATACCGTTGCATCATCCTGCGTTCCTCCATAGATGGTATAACTAGAAGAATCAATGGTGATGTCATAAAATTCACCTGTTGGGATATTATTATAATGCATCCAGGATAATCCTTTGTCCATACTCACATACAATCCTCCATCATTTCCTAAAGCCAAATGCTTGGGATTATTGGGATTAACCCATAATTCAGTTTGATCTAAATGCAGTCCCTGTGCGAGACTTGGTGTCATATGATTTACTTTCCCTCCAATAAATGAAAATGTTTTTCCGCCATCTTTGCTATGCGCAAGTCTTATACCTAAACAATATACCTCATCATCATCTTTAGGGTTGACATATACATTAGTAAAATACCAGCCATACAAAGAAAATATTTTAAAGGGACCATTATGTGTTTTTGTCCAAGTAAGCCCGCCATCTAATGTTTTATAAAGTTCCGCAGCTTTCTCTTTTGCATTACTGAGATTATCAACAAGTGCATACGCTTTCGCTGGATTGGTAAAAGAAACTGAAACACTTATTCTTCCTACATGAGGCCCGCTTGGTAATCCATTTATACATGGCTCCCATGTTTTACCTGCATCAGTACTTTTATAAACACCACTCTGTTCCCCACTTATGCCTGGATAAACTTCCCATAAAGTAGTATACATTATTTGTGGATTAGAAGGAGAAATAACAATGTCATTTCCGCCAGTCCTATCATTTATATATAATACCTGCTCCCATGTTTTTCCGCCGTCTTCTGTTCTGTACAAACCTCTATTTTTATTTTTGGTCCATAAATGTCCGATAACAGAAACTAAAACAATATTGGGATTTTGAGGGTGAACTGCAATCTCAGCTATAGACCAGGAATCATCTAATCCAATATGCTGCCATGTTTTACCTGCATCAGATGAACGATACATTCCAGTACCTGGTAAAGTAAAATTTCGAGGTTTTTTTAGATGCTCCCCTGTACCAATATATAATATATTAGAATTAGAAGGCGCGATAGCAAAATCGCCAATACTATAACTTGCTTGGTTTTCAAAAATTGAATGCCAATTAAGCCCATTGTCAATTGTTTTCCAAAGCCCGCCTGAGCCAAACCCCACATACATGGTTCCAGGGTTGGCCGTATCCACTTGTACAACGTCGGCCCTGGCGCTATTCACAGTAGGTCCTAATGCAATCCAATTCAAATTGAACTGGGTTGCCTCTTTCATCTTTTGATACGTTTGAAAAGAATTTATTAAAGGCGAAGGCTCCTGCTGTGCAAAAGAATTTAGTAAAAAACAAAATAAAGCAATACTGGTAGTAAAAATTAATTTAGACATCATTCAATTATTTTAAAAACATAAGTCAATATTTTTATTTCGAAATTACTCTTGTAAGTTCCAATAAAATTCTTATATCAAACTAAAAAACATATTTACTAATTATTAGTTTAAAAACATTTCATCTACCAATAGTAAAGTTTTAGTTTTATCGTTCCCCTTGCCTTTACTCTTAGGTTTTATTTTTAAATAAGGCTTGGCAATAACTTTAATACAGGATACCTTTTGCCACTTAAATAAACCTTCGATAATTTGCAGTGTATGCTCCTCGCCTTCTAAAGGAAGCTTAGGTTTTAGTTTTGTCAAAAGCCTTAAATTTTTTGCATCATTCCCTCCCCAAACTTCAACAGATGTAGGGGGATAAATATTGGTTTTTTCTTCCACCATATAATGCATCCCGAATGAACTTAAAATTATTGGTTGATTAAAAAAATACATTGCCACTAAATCATTATCCACAACACCCGCAAAGTAATTTGCCCAAGCAGGAGAATTAGCCCCAAATGTGCCAAGGATTGAATTAAAAAATGTATTTGCTCCTTCTGCTTGGTGCACTCTATCAAGTTGCGTCAGCAAGACCGCACTGTCTGGAATAAAACTATTTTTTATAAATCCAAAAACGGCCACTTCGCTCGAAAACCAGCCTTTCCTGTATGCTTTTACTTTAATATTGCTCGTATTAGTAATCAGCAATTTGCTATCAAAAATTGGGGATGTGCTACTATCAGGATCCTTGCCGTCGATGGTATAACGTAATTCGGTTCCGTTAATTGGATGAAATAATTCAACTTTCACAGACTTCCCAAATACAAAGCTGCCATTTTTTACCTGAGGCGGATTTAATTTGAGCTGCTCATTTAAATTAATGCTAAACCCCTCTATGAAATTTATATTTTTAAAAGATTTTTGAAGCAGTCCAATTTCTGAGGCACTGAGACTTGTATTCCACAGGGTAATTGTTTTTAAAGTTTTTAGTGTGGTGATGATTTCTTTCAAACCTAAAAATGACACTTTTGTGCCTGACAAACTTAATGATTGAAGATGTTGTAAAGAAGAAAGTGTTGCGAGACCATTTGTAGTTACTTCGGTAAAGTTGATATCTAACTTGCGCAAATTATTAAACATTACCACTTTTTTAAGATCCTCATTTTTAACAGGTAACTTAGCAAGACTTAGCGATATTACTTGCTCTTTAATCTCATTTAACTCCTCTAATTGATTTACCGAATAGGTCTCTTTATTAAATATTCTTACATCCAGTCCAGGTGATTCTTTAGAAATAGGCCGTATGGTTCGATAATCCGTATTTAAGTTGGTGATTTTTTTTTCATCAGCAGCATTAAAATCATATGACTCTTCCACAGCTGCTGGGCCTTTCAATAATTTATAGGCTAATACTTTTAAGGAATCAGCTTCAGGCAATTCAGTAACTTTTTGTGTAAAACTTGCTTTATTTTTTATCCACCAACCAAGTAAGTTTATTTCATCCAAACTAAGTTGCGATTTTGAAGAAGGTGGCATATGCTTTTCATCATCAAGCGGAAGATGTATTCGTTGAAAAAGCAAACTCTTTTGTGGATCTCCAGAAACATAAAGCTTTCCATCTTTACCCCCCTTTAATATTGAAAGTGAATCAGCAAAGGACAATTCGCCTTTCTGTTTATTTAGATTGTGACAACTAGCACATTTTTTATCGAATATGGGTTTAACAAGGTGATCAAACACGATGGCTTTATCTATGGGCACTAATGGCTCTTTGATATTAGATAAAATGGGTTGAATAATAAAATTTTCACCATGGGTTAGTATGCCACCAAAATGTCCTGTAATAATTATAATTATAACCATTCCAGACCCCAAACACCATGCCAAGGTCTTTTTATACCATACCTTATTTCTAAGCCAGCACATTACCGAGGATAATAAAAAAATTCCCGCACCCATCCATTTATGCCATAGTAATGCGTCCCCCGAATAGCCACCTTCCCTAGATAAAAATAATCCCATGATTACCGTTACCCCAGCTAATATAGACCCTAAGAGTAAAAAACTATCTACTAAGTTTTCAAATATAGTATTCGAATTATAGGTTGCCGAAAAACGACGCAGTCCAAGTATCACACCAAGAATTAGTATCACTATAGGAAAGTGCAATAATAAAGTATGCATTCTGCCAAAAGGTTGAAGCCAAAATGGAATTACCAAATATTTAGAAAATAGCAAGAAGAATAATACAAATACATTTAATACTATTAAAAATTGATTCGCTAAATTTTTTATTTTATAACTCATATAATAATGGATTAGCTAATGATGTCTCTAATTACTTTTCCAGAGACATCCGTTAACCTATAACGTCGGCCAAGATGTTTAAAAATAAGTTTTTCGTGATCTAGTCCTAATTGATTTAAAACAGTAGCCTGAAAGTCATGAACATGCACAGGATCTTTTATAATATTATAGCCAAAATCGTCAGTTTCTCCATAAACCATTCCAGGCTTTATTCCACCCCCTGCCATCCACACTGTGAAACACCTTGGATGATGATCACGCCCATAATTGTCTTTTGTTAGCTTCCCCTGTGTATAACTCGTACGCCCAAATTCTCCACCCCATATTACTAAGGTTTCATCAAGCAGTCCGCGTTGTTTTAAGTCCATTACTAAAGCCGCAGATGCCTGATCAACATCTTTAGCCTGACTAGCTATTTCAAACGGCAAGTCTCCATGTTGGTCCCAACCTTGATGGTATAGTTGAACAAAGCGCACTCCTTTTTCAGACAGCTTTCTAGCCAGCAAACAATTAGCTGCAAAAGTTCCAGGAACTAAGCAATCTGGTCCATACATGTTTACAATACTATCAGGCTCTTTTGATAAATCCATCACATCAGGAACAGCAGTTTGCATTCGATAAGCCATTTCATATTGCTTTATTCGAGTGGTTATTTCAGGATCGCCAAATTGCTGATAGGACAAGTCATTTAATTCCGAAAGCTTATCTAGCATTTGTCTACGTTCTTGCCTACTAGTACCCTCATTGTCCTTAAGATATAAAACCGGATCTTCTCCTTTACTGAATTGTACGCCTTGATGAACAGAATCCAAAAAACCACTTGACCAAAGTCTTGAATAAACACCTTGCCCATTACCTATGCCACGCGAAAGTAATACCGTGAAGGATGGAAGATTTTTATTTTCACTACCTAACCCATAACTTAACCAAGAACCCATACTTGGGCGATTGCCTTGTTGCGCGCCGGTTTGAAGAAAAGTTAATGCTGGATCATGATTGATTGCCTCGGTATGCATTGAACGTATAATGCAAAGTTCATCTGCTATTTTTGCAGTGTAGGGTAATAAATCACTTATCCATGCTCGCGATTGTCCATATTGTTTGAAATCTACAAAGGATCCTGCCAATGGATAAGCATCTTGAAATGCAGACATACCTGTTAACCTTTGCGTCCCACGAACGGATGCTGGCATTTCTTTTCCATTCATTTCGCGAAGCATCGGCTTATAATCAAATAGTTCTTGCTGTGAAGGTGCTCCATTCTGAAATAGATAAATTACCCGCTTAGCTTTGGGTGCAAAATGAGGAATTCCAGGGGGCAGCCCGTTTTTATCAGCCCCTAATCCAAAAAGATCTGGCATTAGCAATGAGCCTAAAGCAACGCTTCCTATACCTACCCCCATAGAAGAAAGAAATCGTCTACGATTTAAAGAAAACCCATGTTCAATAAATTCTTTATCCATAAAATTAATTTTTTAATCCATTAACAGAATGTCATTATGTTTTTGTAATGGTTTCTTCTAGATTGTATATAGTTGCTATTACGCGCATCAAGGCTGCCAATTTTTTCTTATCTATATTTTCTGAAAGTGGATATTCTCCAATAGAAAGCAATTTTTGTGCTGATACAATTTTAATTGCATTTTGCTGTTGTGTATAATAGTCCATCAGAATTGCTAACTCTTTGTCTTTGGGCTTTCGGCAGACAATTAATCTAAATGCTTTTGTAATAGCTAAATTGATGTCTTTATTTTCTTGAAAAAGTTTTGCTGCCAGTACCCTTGACGCTTCCAAAACTGTAGGATCATTCATCATCACCAATGCCTGTAATGGGGTATTGGTTCTTTGTCTTTTGACCTCGCAAATATCTCGATTGCTTGCATCAAATATACTCATTGAAGCAGGGGGCACTGTCCTCTTGACCAATGTATACATACCACGTCGGTAAAGATCCTTTCCATGATCTTGTTTATACACCGATAATAAACCTCTACCTGAAGTAGCCCCTTCCCATAAGCCTGCAGGTTGATAAGGCTTTACACTTGGCCCGCCAATAACATCATTAAGCAAGCCACTACTCGACAAAACAATATCTCTAATTAATTCTGCAGCTATTCTATATCGCGGACCTCTAGCAAGTAAAATATTTTCAGGATCCAATGCTAATTTTTCTTTTGATACTTCAGCTGACTGTTTATAGGTAGCAGACATCACAAATTGCTTAACGAGTCTTTTTATATTCCAATCATGTTGCATAAAATCAACGGCTAACCAATCCAATAATTCAGGATTGGTTGGTATTTCACCTTGCATTCCAAAGTCACCCGATGTTTTTACAATTCCTCTTCCAAAAAATTCTTGCCATAAAAGATTAACAAACACCCTTGCAGTAAGTGGATTATTTTGATCGAATAGCCAATTTGCAAGCCCTAATCTATTTTTTGGATATTTCTGATCGAATGGTAAAATTGCCGAAGGTGCACCAGGTAATACTTCATCGCCTTGAACATCATATTGACCTCTTATAAGAATATGCGTTTTTCGAACCGTATCTTGGTCTCCCATAACAGATACAATTAATTTATTTGTATCCTGTTTATTAATAAAACTTAATATTTTTTTTACATCTTCATTGGTTACCTCCATTAATGGTTGTTTGGCATAAGTCTCAGGACCTCCAATAACAGACTCCATCCCCTTTTCCTTTACATTATTAAAAAAAGCAAAAAACTGGTAATATTCTTTTTGAGAAAATGGATCATATTTATGATCATGACAATGCGCGCATTCTAATGTAACACTTAAAATACCCTTTCCTATAAGATCTGTTCTATCGGTAACATACATCAGTCTATATTCTTCTGGAATGACTCCCCCTTCTTCAGTTATCTTATGATTGCGATTAAATCCAGTAGCTAATAATTGTTCTTTTGTAAAATTAGGAAGGAGATCACCCGCCAACTGCCAAGTAACAAAGTCTTTGTAACTAATATTTTTATTAAAAGCATGAATTACCCAATCTCGCCATGGCCATTGAGTTCGGTAACCATCATCCTGATAACCGTGAGAATCGGCATAACGTGCAAGGTCAAGCCAAAGTAAAGACATCTTCTCTCCATAGGCTCTCTTTTGCAATAACTGATCAACTAAATTTTCATACGCAGCAGCACTTTTATCAAGAAGAAAGGAGTTCATTAAACTTAATGAAGGAGGCAATCCTGTTAAATCAATACTCAAGCGTTTTAAAAGTCTTTCTTTATCCGCTTCCTCATTAGGTTGAATGCCTTGTTTTTCTTGATTTGCAAGTATGAAATAATCGATTTCATTTTTTGGCCAGTTCTTATTTTCAATTTTTGGAAGTGGCCTTTTAACCGGCGAAACAAAAGCCCAGTGTTTTTCATATTTTGCACCTTGCTTAATCCATTTTTCAATCAAAGCAATTTCAAATTTGGATAATTTCAAATTTGAATTATGTGGAGGCATTACCAAACTAGTATCATTTGAACTTACCCGTAAAAAAACTTCAGATAAATCAGGATTCCCAGGTACCAATGCATGTGCCATTGGATGTTCTTTCAATGATTCATAAGCACTTTCAGATTGGTCTAATCTTAAATTGGCTTTTCGTTTATTGATGTCTGGGCCATGACATGAAAAACATTTATCAGATAAAATAGGACGAATATCAAAATTGTAACTAATGGAATCAGGCATATTATTACTTGCAAATAAACGTTCTTGTTGATTATTGCAAGCTTGAAAAGAAAAGACACTTAAAATAAAAAAAAGTAAAACGTAAAATATTTTTTTTGGAAAGCGCATATAGGAGAATTTATTAAATGATTTGATAGGTAAAATTATATTTTAATGAATTCATATGTATTACATAAATGTAACATAATGTTCACTATTTCTTTTAGTTCAATTTTATGATTATCACATTTTATTTTAGATAAAAATAAAAATTTATCAATTAGCCAAGGGCCAAGGTTTTTAGGTAAGTCCTTGATTTACACCTAGCGAGACCGTGATTTGAACCCGGGATCTAGTGGTATTAAAAATACTATAATGAACTAATCATATGACTTACAATAGGTAACAAGCTAATAATCACCACCTATCAACTAAAATGAAGCAAAAAGTAACACAGTAAGGAGACGCAAAGTTTGAATATTAAATCAAAATTCGATTACCCAACTCAGAACTCCCAATTATGTATTAAATTTAATAGCTGCATAAAGGAACCGAAGTAAAAGGAAAATTCCCCCTTTAACTGCAAAAAATAGATACCTGTTCAATCAATAATAATAGCTATTAAAAGTAAAACGGTGTAGTATTCAATTACGGCTTTAAGAATAAAAAATAAACAGTGTTCACCTGATATAAATTTATGCAATGAAAATAAAATTATTATTTCTCTTAGTCCTTCTCAATGGATATACGAATATCTTAACTGCTCAGAAAAATATAACCCAGCCTTTTTCTCCAAGTAGGGAGCAAATGTTAAAACGTTATAAAGCTGCTGAAGATAGAGACAGCCTCGCCAAGCGAACCGTTTTTAAAACTTCGGTTACACCAGTATGGTCTGGTCCTTCTGCTTTCTGGTATCGGAATGCATTGCCAGATAGCCTGTCGGAATATCTTTATATAGACCCTGCAAAAAAAATAAAACGCCCTTTATTTGATGAAGCAAAAATGTCGCAGACCTTGTCTGTTCTTTTAGGTAAGACTGTGCATCCTGGAAGGCTACCCATAAAAGATATTTATGTTTATCCAGAAGGAGGTAAAATTGCAATAGCCACTGGCGCTGTTTTTTATAATGTAGATCTCGATCAGTACAGCTTAACCAAAATTGACACATTGCCGGTAGATAAAACTACCTATCCTGGACTTACCCCCAGAATTGGACGTTGGCAAAGCATCCGAAAAGACAGCATATCGCCTGATAAAAAATGGATCTTTTATGTAAAAGAAAATAATATTTATTTACAGCCTTTTGGTGGCGGTGAATCAATAGCTTATACAACCGATGGAACATCCACCTTGCCTTATGGAGAAGTAATTTGGTCGCCCGATAGCCGCTATCTGGTTGCATATAAAATAAAACGCGTTATAGATAAACCTGTTTATTATATAGCCACTTCCTTACCTGGTGTTACGCGTGGTGAAGTGAAGCAGCAAAATTATAAACAACCGGGTGATGAGTTTTCTACCTATGAAATGTTTGTAATTAAAGTAGCAGAAAAATCAGTTACAAAAGTAAACACTGATATTATTGATTTTTTTGACGCGCCACGTTTACGCTGGAACAATGGCGACAATAATCATTTCCTATATGAACGTGTTGATCGTGGTCACCAGCGTTTTAGAATTATAGAAGTAAATGCTACAGATGGAAGCACACGTAATATTGTTGATGAACAAACCAATACATTTATTTACGAACAAAAAATTGTTACCAATTATTTGCCGGCAAGTTCTGAAATTATCTGGGTCACTGAAAAAGATGGTTGGCGTCATATTTATTTAGTAGATGCAAAAGCTGGATCCGTAAAAAATCAGATAACAAAAGGCGAATGGGTGGTTCGAAGTATCGATAGTGTCGATCTAACCAAAAGAGAAATTTGGTTTCAGGCCAGTGGAATGAATCCAGGAGAAGATCCATACAATATTCATTATTACCGAATCGGATTTAATGGAAAAAATCTTGTTCGACTTACTTCACCTGGCTCTAATCACCGTTTACTATTCTCTCCGGATAAACAATATTTTCTAGATATCTATTCAACCGTAAACCAACTACCGGTTTCTATTGTTGGTAAAACATCGGACGGAAAAAAAGTAATGGATATTGAGCAAACAGATGCTTCGCGTTATATTGCTGCAGGTTTTTCTATGCCTGAAGTATTTCATGCAAAAGGTAGAGATGGGCTTACAGATATTTGGGGTGTAGTGTTTCGGCCTTCAGATTTTGATTCTTCCAAGCGTTACCCAATTATTGAAAATATTTATGCGGGGCCGCAGGATTCATTTGTGCCAAAAACTTTTTCGGCTTCAGGCGAAATGCAGAGTATGGCCGAACTTGGTTTTATTGTGGTACAAATTGATGGCATGGGCACATACAACCGATCCAAAGCATTTCATGATATATGTTGGAAAAATCTTGGAGATGCGGGCTTCCCTGATAGAATTTTATGGATGCGTGCATTGGCGGATGAATATCCACAGGCAGACACTTCACGTATAGGTTTATACGGGACCTCCGCAGGGGGACAAAATTCTCTCGGCGGACTTTTATTTCATCCTGAATGGTATCAAGCGGCAGTTTCTGCATGCGGTTGTCATGACAACCGGGTTGATAAACAATGGTGGAATGAACAGTGGATGGGATACCCAGTAGGCAAGCATTACGATGATCAGTCCAATATTACTAATGCCCATAAATTAAAAGGGAATTTGTTGCTTATAGTTGGAGAAGCAGATCAGAATGTGCCACCAGAATCTACTTATCGTGTGGTAGATGCATTAATTAAAGCAAAAAAGACATTCGAATTTCTAACTATTCCTGGGATGGGGCATAGTGATGGTGGGCCCTATGGCCGAGTGAAGAAACGAGACTTCTTTGTAAAGAGCCTTTTAGGAATAGATCCACCTAATCGCAATAGCGATGAGTTGGCTGGAGTTTCACCATAGAAAAAATGATTTAGAAATTTTTATTGTGATTTGGCTTGTCACAAGTGATATGGATATTAAATTAAATATAATGGATGGATTGCAGGGAGTTCTTCAATTTGAAGGAAGTTTAGAAAAGACCCTAAAAAAATAAATGAAAATGTGGAACTTTAAAATAAAGTTTTAGCTGAATTAATTAACAGAGATGTTAATTAATTATAAATACCATATTTACAAAAACTTTTCTAATTGTTTTTGTGTTTATTAGACAAACAAATTAATAATTATGAAAATGAAATTTTTATTGACGATGCTTATTGGAGGTATTATCTCTGCATCTGCTCAAAAAACAGTTGTAGATGTAGCGGTTAGTTCTAATGCGCACACTACCTTAGTAGCTGCTGTAAAAGCAGCTGATTTAGTAAGCACTTTACAAGGAGCGGGGCCTTTTACAGTCTTTGCACCAACTAACGATGCATTTGCTAAATTACCTAAAGGAACAGTTGAAACTCTTTTAAAACCAGAGAACAAAGCTACTTTAACTAAGATATTAACCTATCATGTTGTAGCTGGAAATTTAAATGCAACTGCGGTTTTAAAGGCTATAAATGATGGTAATGGAAAAGTTACATTGAAAGCTGTAAGTGGTGGAACTTTAACTGCATCATTAAAAGATGGTAAAGTTATATTAACAGATGAAAAAGGTGGAATTGCAACTGTTACTGCAACAGATTTGAAAGCAGGAAATGGCGTAATTCACGTTATTGATGCTGTTGTATTACCTAAATAGTTTTAGGTTAAGATTTTTGGAAGGGGGCTATTAGAAATAATGGCCCCCTTTTTTATTACTACTCATACACTCTTAAACTAGTACCTGTAAGGGTTGTCTTGTATTGTTTTAAAGTTCCTGTTGCTGGGCCAGTCGTAACCTTACCTTTAGTATCAAAAACTGAACCATGTGCGGCACAATAAAATCTGTTGGTATTAGCCTGATATTCTATTGTAGCTCCTTGGTGGGTGCAACTAGAACTAACCGCAAGAAACTCATCATTTAAGGTTCTAGCAATGATAATTCCTGTTTTACTTTCCACATAGAAACCACCGGCCTTGTCCAAACTTAAATAAGGGGCTATGGCAATATTAATTGCAAAGTCGACTTTCTTGTCAACTCCTGCATTTCCAAAATTGCTACTAGGATTGCTACTATTGGAGGCTGTATCCGATTTAGAACAGGCTTGCATGCATCCAAAAATTAAGATGGAAGCACTGCTTAGGCCCACTTGTTCAATAAAATCTTTTCTTTCCATATTTACCTATTTTACATTAAAACAAATCTATGCCCAAATTGTTTTAAATTAGTATATACAAATTTTCAAAAAAAGCAGCTGTAATGTATTTATTAGGTAAATTTAATGAATAAAATTACTTTCTTTTTACATAATTTAATAATAATGAATTACCAATATATTAGAAATATTCTTTTTGTAATATTGATACTATTTTATCTGTTTGCCGGGGTTAATCATTTTGTAAATTCTTCTTTTTATTTACCCATCATACCTCCTTACTTATCTAAATGGGCAAATCAAGTTAACATACTATCAGGGGTAGTAGAAATACTACTTGCTTTATTGTTAATACCAAAATCAACTCGATTCAAAGCGAGCATAGGTATAATTTTAATGCTAGTAGCCTTTATTCCCAGCCATATATATTTTATTCAAAAAGGCGAATTTATGATAGGTACAGTACTATTTGATCCTCTGAAATCTTCTATCCGTTTATTTATAGGCCAACCCCTATTAATACTTTGGGCCTATTGGGCATGTAAAAGTGACTTGAAAATTATCAATTTTACAAAGTAGCATAGGATTCAGGAACTACTATAAAACCTTGATTTTCACATTATAAGGACTATATTAAAATTATACCTGTTACTAAACTATAGATTAATCAATTTAGTGTAGAGCTTTTAGTTTGAAAAGTAGCTACTATAATAAACAAATATGTTAATTATTAGAAAATAGCTATTTTATAAAACTAAATTTTTTGTTAGTCACTATAAACAAACTAAATTGATAATAATTGTCAATTAATAAATTTACATTGCAATAAATTAATAAATAATATGTTCAAAAAATTTACACTATCAGATACACTTATGCTTGTTTCCGCCTTCTTGTCTTTAATTTTTTCTGAATTTTTATGGTTTAAGGGCGAAAAAGAAGCGGGAATATTTATTGGTTTATGGGTGCCTTCTATATTAGGGTTTGCTATTTTATTAAAATTAATAAATAACCAAAAATGATAGAAATTATACCTTATTTCGCAGCACTAGTAACCATCTTATTTGGTGTGGCATTTATTCTAGCTTTGAATAAATTCAGAGGTGAAAAATAATTACTAAAAATAAAGCATGAATAGTTTATTGCAAAATTCAGGAAATTATTTTGATAAATTTTTCAATGCTAAAAATGTAAGGAAAATAGAATTATTAATTCTTCGTGTTGCAGTTTTTGCTTTCCTTTTTCATTTAGGTCTTATATTCTTAGGGAATAATTTTAATTATTTCAAGAACTTACAGCACAGTTATTTAAAGGCAATATATACCCCATTTAGCTTTATCTTATTTTACGAGGTATTTTTACTTGTCATTATTATTCCAAAATCTATATCCGAATTTATTGGCAAACAATTTGAGGTAATTACCTTAATCACCTTGAGAAGTTTTTTCCATGATATTGCAGATCTTGATTTAAAAAATTCAATTAATATTAATAATCCCGAGTTCATTAGTTTACTATATGACTTAATAGCATCTTTAATTATGCTAAGCCTTACTATTTTGTATTATAAAATTTATCAAAATAATCGTAAATCAGAAATTGTTAATGAGCTTAATGATTTTATAAATATTAAAAAAATAGTATCATTAAGTATGATATTAATTTTATTTCTATTAAGTATAAGTAGTCTTTTTGTTTGGGGTACAGAAATGTTGGATGCATTAAAATTAAAACAGAATTATCCTAACCCGAATACGGTTTTTTATGCGGACTTTTTTTCAATTATGATTTTTGTTGACGTATTATTACTAATCATTTCATTTATTTACCATTTTTCATTTTTTACTATTTTTAGAAACGCCAGCTTTATTATAACGACCATTTTAATGAGAATGTCTTTAACTATTGAAAAGCCAATGAACTATATAATCATATTAATTGGCTTTTTATTTTCAATTATATCCTTCTATTTATATAGCTTAAGAAATACGAGCAACAAGAACTTAACTAAGTAAAGTTATACTCTCTTTAATATAGTGGCCATATACCAACTATTAAGTATTTTTGTAAATGAATATTATATTATTTGATGGTGTTTGTAATTTATGCAATAAGCTAGTTTCATTTTTAATTAAATATGACAAAAATTGCATTTTCCAATTTTCTCCATTGCAAACAAGCGCTGGCGAAAAGTTAATTCATCAGTATCATCTTTTGAATGATAACAAATCAGTTATATTAATTAAAGATGGAATTGTATTGTACAAATCAGATGCAATTATTGAAATTGCAAAAAAGATGACTGGTTGGCCCCAACTACTAAAATATGGCTACCTTTTCCCAAAGTTTTTAAGAGATGGAATTTATGACCTCATTGCAAAAAACAGATACTATCTATTTGGTAAACAAGCATCTTGCCCTATTCCTTCCGAGGAGGCTAAAAAAAGATACCTATTATAATTAACCTATCGTTTACTAATTTTATTGATTGAAATAATCTACTATGGAACAAAGCACAACCCTTTCAAGAAATATTACTGTAGCAGGTTTAGTAGCTACAGGTATCTCCTCCATGATTGGTGCTTCTATTTATATTGTTCCCTTTATGTTGCAAAAAAATATACCTGGCATTGGCCCTTATTTACTACCTGCATTTTTTGTTGCCTCTATACCCGCTGTATTTGCTGCACTCACTTATGCCATTTTAGCCAGCGCTATGCCTAGGGCTGGAGGTAGTTATGTGTATGCCAGTAGATCCATTCATCCTTACTGGGGATTTGTAGCCAGCTTTGCACAATGGTTTGGCTTATCTATTGTCATAGGGGTGGTATCTTATATGGTCGTACCCTTTTTTAGAGATGTATGCGCCGCCATGGATTGGATAAATCTTGTTCATTTTTTTGAAAATAGCAATACTAAATTATTCTTATCCTTAGGTTTGTTATGGCTTTGTATTGGCGTCAATATTTTTGGTGTCAAAACTTATCAATTGACCATCATAGGCTTGGTAATCATAACTTTTATTTTAGCCAGTATTGTAATAGTTGCTGGATTTATTTATAGCGAAAAGGATTTCATACAGGGTGTACTAAATAAAGATGGGATAGTTATTACACATCTACAAGGAACATTCAATTGGCAACAATTTATTTCTGCTAGCGGCATTTTATTTGCAAGTTTTATTGGCTTTGATTCCATTGCCCAAGCAGGTGGAGAAGCAAAAAATCCAAGCAAATCATTGCCCAGAGCCATTATTATTACCATCATTAGTGTAAGTTTATTTTATTTGCTATTTACTTTCAGTGTTTATAAAATTGCGCCTTGGAATTTTGTACAAGATTTAGCCAATAAAAAAGACATATCAGCCACCACCTTATTAAATTATGTTTTGCCTCCCTTTTGGTCGGTATTAATCATGCTGGGTGCTTGCATTGCATTATTAAAAGATTTACCTTCTATGATATTGTCGGTATCGAGACTATTATTTGCCTGGTCTAAAGACAAACTGTTTCCTTCATTTTTAAGCAATATACACCCACACTATAAAACACCGCATTGGGCTATATTCTTTAGTGGTATCGTATCCAGCTTAGGCATACTAGGTAGCCATTTTGCTAGTGATATTTTTTTAGGCATCGACATTATGGTCATTGCCATGCTAGTCAATTTTATATTAATTTGCATTGCTGTTTTATTGATTCATCAGAACAACCCATTACTAGGCAATCAAATTACCGTTGTTAAAAACAAGCTGGTGCAAAAGCTAATTGCTTCTTTAGGTTTAATTAGCCTTAGTGCTTTACTCATCATTAATATAGTGAATGATATAAGTGCTGCCAAAACTGCTTGGTATTTTCATGCCACTTATGTATTTGCAGCAGTCATGTTACTCGCAAGTATTATTTTTACTATCTATTGGAATGAACTAAAAAAATCAGGTAGTTTTGATGCGAACTATTTTAAAAATTTACCTTCAGAATAAATCGAAAGATGCATACTATGACTACTACAAAACTAAGCGACTCTCTAACTATTTCTAAAGTACTCATTGGCTTATGGCAGGTGGCAGACTTGGAAAGAAACAACCAAAAATTAGACCCTATAGTGGCAGCCAAAGCCTTGCACAGCTATTATGAGCAAGGATTTACCAGTTTTGATATGGCCGACCATTATGGATCTGCTGAAGAAATTTCGGGAGTGTTTAAAAATACTTACGGACTTAATGATATACAACTATTAACCAAATGGGTACCAAGCCCAGGTTCCATTACTCCTGCACAAATTCAAGAAGCAGTAAAATCTTCCTTAAAAAAATTACAAGTAGAACAAATTCAGTTACTTCAATTTCATGCTTGGAATTATGCCGACCCTAGTTGGTTGGATTGTTTGTTTGGTTTACAAAAATTAAATGAAGAAGGATTGATTGCCAATATTGGATTGACCAATTTTGATGAAGCGCATTTAAACATGGTCCTACAAACAGGCATCCCTGTAGTTAGCAATCAAATATGTTATTCCTTGCTAGATCAACGCGCTGCTAATAAAATGACCGCTACTTGTTTAGCACACAATATAAAAATATTGGCTTTTGGTACAGTGGCAGGTGGATTTTTTAGCGAAAAATGGCTTCATCAACCAGAACCAGCAATCAATGATGCCTTAACTTGGTCTCAGATGAAATATAAAAGATACATTGATGCCGCAGGTGGTTGGGATTGGTACCAAACCTTGTTAGTCTTATTAGATAAAGTAGCCAAAAAATACTCCGTATCCATTGCTACTATAGCTAGTACTTACATCAAAGACTTACCTGCAGTAGGCGGAGTAATTGTGGGTGCGAGATTGGGCACATCAGCACATATTGATGAAAATAAAAAAATTCTTACATTGACCCTTTTGGAAACTGAGCGTGAAGCAATCAAAAAAATATTGGCTCAAGGAAATAGCATTCCAGGTGATTGTGGAGATGAATACCGTAAGCCCCCATTTTTAACTGCTAGTGGCGATTTAAGTCATCATGTAAAAGAAATTGCTTCCCCTTATCCAACTATAAAAGATGCTAGTGGGAAAACCAAGGCTTTGTCTGGGACCAGTTGGGAAACCATGGCTGGCTATAGTCGTGCCGTTCGCAAAGGCAATAGAATTTTAGTTTCTGGAACCACGGCCACACATGGTTCAAATTTGATTGGAGGCAATGATCCTGCCGCACAAGCCCATTTTATTTTTGATAAAATTGAAGGCGCCATTCAATCCTTAGGCGGTAAATTAGAAGACATTGTGCGCACCAGGGTATTTATAAAAAACATCAATCAATGGGAAGCCATTGCCAGAGCGCATGGACAACGTTTTGCTACTATACAACCAGTAAACACTATGGTTGAAGCTAATTTAATTGGTGAAGAATATTTGGTTGAAATTGAGGCAGAGGCCATAGTAGAATAAATTATTGATGCAAAAAAATATCGCCAACCTCACATAGAAAAAACTAAGGGCCCACTTAACGTGGCCCTTAGTTTAACGTAGGCTCTTATTTTTAATTATAATTGCAATGCAGAGATATTGGCATTTTTAAATTGGTTATTAAAAACTTTAATGGCTTCGTAAATTGCTTCTAGCTTTAATTTCTCTTTATCCCAGCTAGCTTGCAAATCCACTAATTTATTTTTAACCCCATTGGTTACCACCGGGTCACTAACATCTACCAATCCTTTGATATAAAAGAATTCAACATTTAATTTGCTTGGCCAGTTAATTACATCCTGTCCGTTCTGTGTTCTACTTTCTACAATATTGGCTTCCCATGTATCAATATTAGTAATTATTCTACCAGCTTCTTCTTTAAGTGCTTTGGCATTGGGGATACTAGCTAAGGATTCACTGTAATATTGTAATTGCTTTTTTAATTTTCTTAAATTATTCACTGAAGTATGTACATCCTTAATACTTTTACTAATAGTTGCAAGTGTACTTTGTTGAAATTCCCAATCTTCTTTACTTGCTTTAATAAATGGATTTGGTAATACGGTCATGGCAGTGCTGCTTGTTTGAGCTTTTGATGAATCGGTATTTTTTGGATGTAGTGTTAATTTAGCCTGATAGGAACCTGGTGAAACCGCATAACCAGCATAATTGCCCAATACAAACACCCCATTTACCTCTGGGCTTTCAGAATGGGTTCTAAAATTCCATAAAAATCGGTTATGCCCTTTTTTACTACTTAATAAAGTTTCCGGTGATGGCCCCCCAGGATACTTTTTATACTTGTCATCTTTTATATTGGTATACGATCTAATTACTTGTCCATTACTACCTATAATTTCTAATGTTACCGTATCCTTATCATTAAGTGTTGTAGGTAAATAATAATCTAATATCACTCCTTCTGGAGCATTTTGTCCTTCCCCATTTTTTTCTGGCAAACCATTTCCTGAGCCATATTTATAAGCAGGCTTTGGCATTATTAATTTAACTTCTCCTACATTATCGAATGAAGTGTTTTGCTGAATGGCACTTATGTCATCTAAAATCCAGAAAGCTCTACCTGCAGTGGCCGCTACCAAATCATTGTCTCTAATCATGATATCGGTAACAGGAACAATAGGTAAATTTAATTGCATTGTTGCCCATGTATTTCCTGCATCATTAGAAATATAAAATCCTCTCTCACTACCTGCATACAAAATATTTTTTTGCTTTTTATCTTCTCTAATTACTTTAATAAAATCTGATTCTTTAACCCCTTTATTTATTTTTGTCCAGGTCGCTCCATTATCTGTTGTCTTATAAGTATAAGAGGCATAGTCATTTAATTTATATCTAGTAGCACTAACATATACTACTCCTTTATCGAAGGAAGATACCTCAATGCTATTAATTTGAGACTCTTGCAAATCGGCAGGTGTAATATTTTTCCAATTAGTACCTCCATCAGTGGTTACATAAACAAAACCACAATCACTCCCTGTATAAATAGTATTGGCATCTAATGGAGATTCACTTACATAAAAAATAGTATTATAATTTTCTCCACCGGCACCTTCATTGGTAAACGGAATACCGCCCGGTCCTTGTTTGGCTTTTTCATTTCTAGTTAAGTCTGGGCTAATTGCTTTCCAACTTAAACCACCATCTGTTGTCTTTAACAATACATTCGCTGCATGATAAATTACTTTGGGATTGTGCATCGAAGTTACAATTGGCGCATTCCAGTTAAATCGATATTTCATATCCTTAGGCTCAACTGCTAAATTTAAACTTGGATAGGCTTGTATATCTTTTGATTCATTTGTTTTGGTATTTAACACCTCAATATACCCTTGATAACAACCTCCATATACTTGTTCAGGATTATTTGGATCAAAAGTTAAATAAGCCGATTCGCATCCTGCTCCAGCAGTCCAATCACGCACTGTGATAGCACCTGCATTATTTCTGCTTGAAATAATTACTGAAGAATTATCTTGCTGACCGCCATATACTTTGTATGGAAAAGTATTATCTGTATTGACTCTATAAAATTGCGCAGTACTCTGATTCATAATGGAAGACCAAGAATTGGCTTGGTCATAACTAATTTCTCCACCACCATCATCGGCTAATGCTATTTCATTGTTATTATTAGGATTAATCCATAAATCGTGTGTATCTCCATGACCCACTTTCACATTAGAAAAAGTTTTTCCTCCATCTATTGAACGCATCACTGGTGCATTTAATACATAGACCAAATTTTCATTTTTAGTATCCGCATATACTTTCATATAATACCATGAACGCGAGGAGATATCTTGATTATTAGACAATAAAGCCCATGTTGCACCCGCATCGTCTGAGCGATATAAACCTGATTTTTTCTTTTCGGCTTCAACAATAGCAAACACACGATTTGAATTTACCCTAGAAACACTTAAGCCAATTTTGCCCATTACTTCAGGCAAGCCCTCTGTTAATTTTTCCCAAGTATTTCCTTCATCTGTCGACTTCCAAATGGCAGAACCTTTTCCTCCACTTGATACAGTCCAAGGAAAACGACGATGCTCCCAAGCTGCAGCATATAATATACGCGGATTGTTCATATCCATTGATAAAGAAGCAATACCTGTGCTATCGTTGATATACAAAACGCGTTTCCAATTAGCACCCCCATCCACCGATTTGTATACACCCCTTTCATTATTGGGTCCATGAACAGTGCCTTGAGCAGCTACGTATACAACATCTGCATTATTTGGATGAATCGCTATATCTGAAATATGTCTTGTTTTTTCAAGTCCTATATTTTTCCAAGTAACGCCTCCATTGGTGGATTTATAAACTCCATCTCCATAGCTTGTCATTACCCCTCTTACAGCATGTTCTCCTGTTCCTACATAAATAACATTTGGGTCAGACTCTGCAACAGCAATATCACCAATAGATCCAACTTGAAAAAAGCCGTCCGATATATTTTTCCATTTAATACCTCCGTCTTTTGTTTCCCATACACCACCCCCAGTATAGCCTGTATAAAACTTTTTTGAATTATTAATTACCCCAGTAATGGCATTGGCCCTTCCCCCTCTAGTAGGCCCTATATTTCTCCATTGTAAATTTTTAAATACAGTGTCTGGCATTGGCTTAGCAGCCTCAATAATAGTACTATTAGATTTTTTCTTTTGCGCTTGTACACTTAATGACATAAGGAGTAAAAGACAAATAATAAGGTTTTTCATAAGTATGATCATTTATTTGAATATAGATAATCCCTAAGTTAGTAATTATTTCAATCTACTCTTTTTTTTTGCGTATTTTATTCAAAATATTTTAGTAATTTACCTAGCTCATTATTAATAATTCAAATAATAATATATGTTTAAGAAAATTATTTCATCCCTTTTTTTAACGCTTTCCTTTTTGCTTTTGCAGGGGCAAGCCAATTATTTTTACCCTAATAAAGGCAATTTTGATTCTAGTATCCCCACCCCAGAACAATTTCTGGGCTATGCCATTGGTGAACAACATACAAGGCATGATCGAATTGTAGCTTATTTAAAAGAACTAGATCGTTTATCCGATAAGGTTTCCTTTGAAATCATTGGAGAAACCTTTGAACATAGGGCGCAAGTAGTAGCTATATTCTCTTCTCCAGAAAACCATAAAAATTTGGAGCAAATTCGTTTGCAACACTTATCCAATCAATTAAATGGTACTAATAATAAGGTCCCATTGGTCATTCATTTGGCTTACAATGTGCATGGCAATGAGCCGTCTTCAAGCGAAGCAGCTTTATTAACTGCCTATTATTTAACTGCTTCCCAGAGCGAGGAGACCAAACAATGGTTAAATAATATGATTATCACTTTGGATCCAGTAATTAACCCTGATGGAAGAGACCGACATACTCATTGGGCAAATATGCACAAAGGATCACCCGCTGTTTCAGATCCCAATGACCGAGAGCACAATGAAATTTGGCCTGGAGGAAGATTCAACCATTATTGGTTTGACTTAAATCGTGATTGGTTTTTAGCCACTTTTCCAGAAACAAGAAATAGGATCAATTTCTTCCACAAATGGCGCCCTTATGTACAAACAGACCATCATGAAATGGGAACTAATTCTACTTTCTATTTCGATCCAGGTAAAGAATCTAGTAATAATCCAATTGTACCCGATTACTTGTACAACAAAATTTATCCAAAATTTGGAGAATACTTTACCAAAGCAACTAATAGTATAGGCTCAATGTATTTTACCAAAGAAGCATTCGATAAACTATATCCTGGCTACGGTAGTAGTTATATTAATTTTTATGGTGGTGCTGGATTTTTATTCGAGCAAGGTAGCAGCCGAGGTCATGTGCAAGAAACCACTACCATTCCTATCACATTTGGTTTTACCATACGTAATCAGTTTACCGCTTCTTTAGCCACTATCACTGCCGCATTAGCAGAGAAAGAAAGTTTATTTGAAATGCGTAAACAGTTTTATTTAACAGCAAAACAACAAGCCGCTAATTCAGTTATTAAAGGCTATAGCTTTGGCGATGCCAACGATTTTAATAGAACAAAAGCATTTATCGATTTATTACTATTGCACAAAATAGATGTTTATAAAGTGCCCAACTCAACAAATTATTTTGTACCTACAGCACAGGATAATTATATCATGGTGAGAAGTATTTTTGAAAATCAAATTACCTATAAGGATAGTACATTTTATGATGCCTCTACTTGGAGTTTAATTCATGCCTACGGACTTCCTTTTAGTGAAGTTAAATCTAGCATGACTTTATCTGAAAAAATAAATACACCACTTGTTTTTAATTCTACTCCAATTGTAAAAAGTAGTTACGCCTACCTGGTAAGTAATTCCGATTATAATATCCATCAATTTATTTACGCATTACAAAACGAAGGTGTTTTTGTACAAACTGCTACCAGAACTTTTAGTACCAATATTAATGGAGAAAATATGAATTTTGGCTATGGTAGTATTATTATTTCTGTTCAACAGCAAAAAATTGATGCAGATAAATTATATAATATAGTAAGTAAAGCAAGTGTTGCTGCCAATATAAAAGTACATACAGTATCTACTGGCTTTAGTAACTCTGGCATTGACCTTGGAAGCAATAATGTAAAAACGTTGAAAAAGCCAGAGGCCGCAATGATAATAGGGAACGGTGTTGCCGCTTCTGAAGCAGGTGAAATATGGCATTTACTAGACCAACGTTTACATATGCCTATTACTAAATTAGATATATTAAACTTCTCTAGAGTTCGATTAGCTAGGTATAATACACTTGTTATGGTTTCGGGAGTATATAACTTATTAGATAAAACCAGTGTAGACAAAATTAAAGCCTGGGTGCAAGAAGGAAACACACTGATTACCATAAAAACAGGAGCTGAATGGGCCATTAAAAATGGCTTTACTAAATTCCAATTATCAGTTGACTCCTCTATGACCAAAGGAAGAATAGATTACGATAGAGCAACTGAAATAGAAGGTGCTAAAGCTTTAGGCGGCTCTATTTTTAATATTGATCTTGATACGACTCATCCAATTGGGTATGGGTTCTCAAAAAGAAAAGTTTCTGTCTACAAAAATAATAGCACCCTATTTCAAAATAGCACCAGTGCTTACAATACCATTGCGCAATACACCAATACTCCTTTAGTAGGCGGCTACCTTCATCCTAATTCTTTAAAAATGATTAAAAATTCACCTTCTATTTTAGTAGGATCTGAGGGAAGTGGAAGAGTAATATTATTTGCAGACGAGCCTAATTTTAGAGGAACTTGGTATGGGACAAACAAGTTATTTTTAAATGCTTTATTCTTAGGTAGTATTATGACAACCCCTGGTGCAAATTATACAGAAGAAGAAGATAAACATTAAATAAAACAAAAAAAATGCAAAAGCATTCTTCCCAAAATAGACGTCAATTTCTACGCAACTCCTCAGCCCTCTTGGCACTTGCGTCACTACAAACTAGTGGTTTAAACCAATGGGCCTATGCACCAAAAAGACGTGTTGCATTAATTGGCACTGGCTGGTATGGGAAAAGCGATCTATTTAGATTGATGCAAGTTGCTTCTACAGAAGTAGTTGGACTCTGCGATGTAGACAAACATCAATTGCAAGATGCCGCAGAACGCATAAGCAATCGCATAGGCAACTCAAAAAAAATACCACTCTACAACGATTATAGAACCATGCTGAAGGAACAAAAGCCAGAAATTGTTTTGGTTGGAAGTCCCGATCATTGGCATGCTCTTCAAACAATAGACTCCATCAAATCAGGAGCACATGTATATGTTCAAAAGCCCATCAGCGTCGATGTAATGGAAGGTGAAGCCATACTTGCCACTGCTAGAAAATATGATCGTGTTGTTCAAGTTGGCACACAGAGAAGAAGTACGCCACATTTAGTGGAAGCGAAAAAAAATATAATCGATAGCGGGTTGCTTGGCAAAATTCATCATATAGAAATTTGCTGCTACTACCATATGCGTAATGAAAGTAATCCACCACTTCAAGCAATACCTGATTTTTTTGATTATGACATGTGGACAGGACCAGCTGCGCTTCGCCCATTTGATGGATTACCTCACAGAGGATGGTGGCGTGGTTTTATGGAATATGGGAATGGTATCATGGGTGATATGTGCGTACATATGTTTGATACAGTTCGTTGGATGCTTGATTTAGGATGGCCAACAAAAATAAGCTCTACTGGAGGCATCTATGGAAATCATATTGGCAAAAGCAATATAGCAGATACCCAACATGCAATTTTTGAATATGATGGATTGAATTGTGTTTGGCAACACAGAACATGGGGAACTTCTGCTGACCCTGAATATCCATGGGCTTTTAAAATTTATGGAGAAAATGGGACTCTTTCCGGCGACACGATGAAATATGATTTTACTCCAGTAGGTGATGGCAAAAAAATACATGGCGATACCCTATACGAAAGAGAAAAATATCCAGAAGACCTTAACGAAAAAGATATTGAACTACATGTTGCTTCGGCAACGCGCATGCACATGAAAAATTTTATCGATGCAATTGATAATAAAACTAAACCCGTTGCCGATATTGAACAAGGTCATATTTCAACGGCTAGCTGCATCCTTGCCAACCTATCGATGCAACTAGGCAGACCATTACAATACGATCATAAAAAAATGGAAGTCATTGGCGATCCCGAAGCTACAAAACTATTGCAGCGCCCCTATAGAGGGACATGGGAACATCCAATGCCCTAAGCTTATATAATTTTACGCTGTCGCACCAAGGGGAGGCAAATAATTAACCGAGCTCGGTTGATTTCAGGGGGTGTTTTATTCAGGAAAGTAAGAATCTATTTATATACATTAAAAAATGCTAATTTGTAATTTAATAAATAGTACTAATAATTATAAACAAAACACAATTAATATGAAAGGATTAATTTTAATCATTTTAAATCTAATTTTTGCTACAAGTTTTTCCCAAACTGTAACGCCGCATTCAGTTCCCGGAGAATTTGCTTCGGATTATTATGAAGTAAAAGTAAATGGACAGCCTGTTCAAGTTTTTCACGCAGGCTTAAATGTATATTTCGCTAGTTTTGATTTTGTTGGAAATGCTGATGTAAAAGTTATTTCTAATTACAATTCTAACAGTTATTCGGGGCAAACATCCAACAAGGATATAATTAAAGTTGACGAAAAAGGTTATTGGGGTGGAGAAGTAAATATTCGTCCATTGTCAAAAAATATTCGCCCAATTTTAAATGGGACAGATGTAAGTTTTTCACTTTCCGAAGCAGGTCAATATTCGGTTGAAAGAGTTGGGAAAAGTAATTTTAAGGACGATGTAATTTTCCTATTCGCCAATCGTCCAGATAAAAATATTCCCAAGTTGACAGCAAAAAATTTGATACGCCTTAAAGCAGGAATTCATCACCGAAACATTGATTTGAAAAGTGGACAGACCCTTTATTTAGACGCAGGAGCAGTATTATTTGGTGCTATCAATGTATGGGATGCAAAAAATGTGTCTATTTTAGGAAGAGGAACCGTTGTTTACTATGGCCCACAATCAGAAACCCATGACGATGGTTGGAAAAATCAAAAAAACTGGCATCCATTAACCACAAATAATGTTCAAGGCTTAACTGTGCGGGGTGTTACCTTTGTTGGTAAAAGCCGCACATGGACTATTCAAACACATTCTACGTTTGATGCAATTTTCGATAATATAAAAATTCTTGCTGTAAATCCTCAAAATATTAATGGTGATGGAATTGATTGGTATGGAGGAGGAAGAGCAAAAGTTATAAATAGTTTTATTCGTTCGATGGATGATTGCTTTGCATTTTTTACAAAAGAAAGTTGTAATGATATGTGGGCAACAACTAAAAATACCGAAGGGGAGGTTAAAAATATACACATTGAAAACTGTGTACTTTGGACAACGCTAGCAAATGTTTTCCGAATAGGATTCAATGGACAGTCTTTGACTACCGACAATATCAGCATGAAAAATTGTGATATAATTCACATTACTAAAAGTGAATGGTATGCTCCCTGGTCCTTGTTTTGTATGGTTAGTCCTAATGGGAAAGGCAAGGCAAAACACAGTAATTATTTATTTGAAAATATCCGATTTGAAGAACCCACCGCCCTTTTCGGACTTCAAAATCCAGAATCATCTTTTCAGAATTTGATTTTAAAAGACATAACCATGATTGGAGAACCAATTTCATCACTTATCAAAAATAATACAAGAAATATTACTTTCAATAATGTGATATTGAATGGTAAACTGGTAGCTTCTGAAAAAGATATTCCGATGAAAACAGGAAATTTAAAAATTGAAAATGTTTCCTATTTGCAAAAAAAATAAGAACATTTAATGGTTCAATAATTGGAATGGGAACCTCTTGCAATTGAAGTCTTATTTTTCAAAAATTAATACATAAACAATAAAGTGCCTACGATTTAATCTAAGGTTTCTTATTTTTAAATAGATTAGAAAATGGAAATAAAGAAGGTGTTGTGTGGATATATTTTTGATAGTTCTCTAAATGACCCCATTTCTCCCTCCCTGCAATTTCTAAAATCCTTACACCACTTATATAAACCAATAGAATATAGGTAAAAAGTGGAGAGATTAAAGTAATATACTGCCAACCTGATAAGGATGAAAAGGACATAATGGAAATCCCCAACCATAATACAATCTCACCAAAATAGTTTGGGTGTCTTGAGTAAGACCATAGTCCATGAGCAATAAACTGATCCTTATTTGTAGGATTTTTACGGAAGGTAGCCTTTTGCCAGTCGGCAATAATCTCTACTACAAAACCGAAAATAAAGACAAGCACACCCATATAAAAAAAACTATTTTGAACAACCCCATTTTTGCTTGCAATGGCTGTTAACGCGCACATGGAACATAAAGAAACCCACATCCCTTGAAAAGTCCAGGCCATAAAGAACCTTGTTGGCGAGGGTTTGATAGATGCAAACCTTTTATCTTCTCCACTTTTATGAATTCTTATAAATAAGAAGCTGCCTAAACGGATTGCCCATAAGATAATGAAAGAAGCTAATAGAATGCTGCCCATATTGATATTTATTGCAGAGTAACTTTGGTAGCTTATATAAATCACAGTGAATAAGTAGGTAGCACTCCCAGTTAGGTCATAAAACTTTTCTGTTTGAAAAAAATAGGCAGGCACAAACAAAAGCCATTGAATAAGAAAGGCAATCAATACAGCCTGTTGAATCACTTGGAGTCCAGTTAAAAGTGCAATGCTATAGGCAATGGAAAAAGCGATGAGGGAAAATAATAAATTCAGTAATGCTTGCTTCATAATTTTTCATTATTTCTATTTAGTATCGAAAAGGTTATAAAATATTTTTAATAAATTAATTTGTAGATAATAAATAGAATCAGATACACTGCTAAATAGATTCGATAGTAATTTCTTGTTTTGATATATATTTTATTATCTGGATACATATTGCTGAATAAACCTATAATTTCTTTTTTGAAAAGGGGTTTAATATTTATTTTCCAATCATCAGTTTGGTATACAATTTTCCTAAACTTACTCCTAAAATAGGTGCTGGGAATACTCCAAATAATTAAAATAAGTAATATTAGTTGTTTAACTATCATAAATAAAGATATACATGTTTAGCAGAAACAACAAAGGACCTAGGATTTAGTACAAGTCCTTGATTTTCATATAGCGAGACCTGGACTTGAACCCATGACCTTCCGGTTATTAAAATTTTTTGAGAAAATTATGACGTTAATTATTAATATGTTATCTAAAAACGAAATAAACTCATTTAACCGAATTCAGGGGTGTTTTCATAACACAAAAATTATTTATTAATGGAGCTTATCAAATCTAATTTAAAAAAAAGACGTAAATTTCTAAAAAATTAATACAAGGTATGAAAAAACTATTCTTCTTTTTTATATTACTAGCCTATAGTTTGTCTGCGAACGCACAAAAAATAAAAGCTTTTGTGGGCGGAACCTTAATTGATGGTTTTGGAGGAACCCCTATTTATAATAGCGTTATTATAATTGAAAATGATCGTATCAAAACAGTGGGCACAGTAGGCAGTACTGCCATTCCTAAAAATGCTGAAATAATTTCAACCGAGGGAATGAGTGTGTTACCTGGTTTATGGGATATGCATGTTCATTTAATGATTAATGGGCATAGTGATTATGATCATTGGGATAGTACTTATATGAAGGATTTTGAAAAAGTAATTATGCCCGCATCGGCTCACCAATTGCTAATGGCTGGAGTAACAAGTGCACGTGATTTAGGGGGCCCTTTGGAAGCAAGTGTAAATGTTAAACGTAGTATTGATAAGGGCGAATTATTGGGCCCTACCTTATATGTATCAGGACCTTTTATCCAACACAAACCATATCCGCACACAGAAGCGTACCGTTGGGGTGTAAATGGTGTCGAAGATGCACGAGCTAAAGTGCGCAAACTTGCAGAAGCAGGAGTAAATGTGATAAAACTGATTGATCAGGACGAAATGACTTTAGAAGAAGCACAAGCAGTGGTCGATGAAGCACATAAATATAATTTGCCTGTCGCAGGTCACTCGCATCGCCCTAATGAAATTAGAGTGGGTATGAAAATTGGAGTAGATTGTTTTGAACACACTGGATTATCTTCTTCTCCAGAATATCCTGAGGATATTATACAAATGATAAAAGAGCGCACTGCACAAATGAATAAAGGACCGTTATTCTGGACGCCAACGGTAGAAGGTTTGTATAATTATGAATATACAAGAGACCATCCAGAAAAACTTGATGATACTTCCTGGCATTTAGATTTACCCAATAATATTGTTAATGATATTAAAGCGTCATTAAAATATCCTGCCAGGATGCCTTACTTTCAATTAACTCCAGTCCGCCGACCAACCTTAGAGAAAAAAATAAATCAACTTAAAAATGCTGGAGTAGTATTATTGGTAGGAACTGATAGCGGTATACCAATGAAATTTCACAGTCAAAGTACTTGGAATGAATTAGATGTGTGGGTGAATAAATTTGATTTTGACCCTATGTATGCTATTAAAGCAGCAACGTATTGGCCAGCTTTAGCCATGCGTGTTGAAAAAGATTATGGTACTATTAGTGAAGGCAAGTATGCTGATATAATTGCCGTAAAAGGGGATGTATTGAGATATATTGACTTATTACAAAAAGTAGATATGGTATATAAGCATGGCAAAAAGGTAAAATAAACTTATAGGGGCTAGATAATAAAATGATATTCATCATGTAAAATAAACAACCACTTACGAATAAAAGTAAGTGGTTGTTTTAAATTAAGTGAGAACCGCATTTAAATCTGGTCCTCCCGATTAGGAGTGGAGAAATTGGTTCAAATTGAAATATAAAAAATACCTTTTTATTAATACAAGAACTATTAAATAGATAGTAAATTTGTGTAAATGAACGAATTTAAGATAAATAAATTCTCCTTAGTAATAATTATCCTTTGTCTTGGATTTAAACTAAATGCTCAATTAAAAGATACGAGCTTTAAAACATTAGAGTCAATTACTGTAGTAAGCCGAAATTTAAAGATTACTGAAAAAGCAAGTCCTTATTCAGTCACAAAATTAGATCAACACCAAATAGCTTCAAGTGGCCTTAGAACTACGCCAGAGGCTTTAATGGGAGCAAGTGGTGTTTTTATTCAGAAAACAAATCATGGAGGTGGTTCACCCTTTATAAGGGGCTTAACAGGCAACCAAACTTTAATTCTTATAGATGGTATAAGACTTAATAATTCAACATTTAGATATGGCCCAAACCAGTATTTAAATACCGTTGATATGTTTACGATTGATAAAATTGAGGTAGCCAAAGGTATTGGTGCCATTGAATATGGTTCAGATGCAATGGGGGGTGTTATTAATCTTTCAACGAAGGAAAACGAGTATAGCAGCCACCCCATTTTACATGCAAGTACCCTAGCTAAATTTATTTCAAGTAATATGGAACAAACCAGCAGAAGTGAAATAAGCTTCTCCAATGCACAGCTTGCCATTCAAGGTGGAATCAGTTTTAGAAATTACGGTAACCTAAAGGGTGGTGGAAATGTAGGGGTACAAAATCCGACAGGCTACAATGAAAGTAATGTTGATTTAAAGGTGAAATTGAAAATTACAAAAAAAGATGAAATAATCATAGCTACACAAAACACTATTCAGCATGATGTTCCTATTTATCATAAAATAGTATTGGAAAACTATTCACAAAATCAGGTAGACAAACAAGTCCATAATTTAAACTATATCAAGTATAAACATGTAAATAATAATAAATGGTTTTCTGAATTTTTAATTACCGCTTCCAAGCAGCGAACCATAGAACAAAGATCTTTACAAAAAATAAATTCAACCATTAAAAGAAACGAAGCAGATACAGTTAATACCATTGGAATTACCAGCGAAATTATCTCAAAACCAACAAAATATTGGACTTTCAATACAGGTTTTGATTATTATCAAGATGGTATTTATAGTAGCGCTAAGGAATTAAATCAACAAACAAATACAACTGTATTCAAAAGAGGATTATACCCCAATGCAGCAAAATACAATAATAATTCCTTATTTAATTTACATCATTTTCGAGTAGGTCGATTATTTATAGAAACTGGCTTAAGATATAATTTTTTAAAAATAAATATTGATGATATTACTATTGGAAAAGTTGTTGTGAAACCATCTGCCCTAGTTGAAAACTTAGGCCTAAGTTATGCCATTTCAAAAAATAACTTTATATATAGTTCCTTGACAACTGGTTATAGGGCACCCAATATTGACGATATGGGTACTTTAGGCATTGTAGATTTTAGATATGAAATTCCAAGCTATGATTTAAAGCCTGAAAAATCATTCAATACCGAATTAGGATATAAATATTCAAGTAAAGAAACAAGTTTAAATGTGGCTGTATTTAATATGCAGTTATCAGACATTATAACAAGGGTAAAAGTAGACGGACAAGTAATTAATGGATATAATGTTTATAATAAAAAAAATGTGGAATCCTCTTATATTAAAGGATTTGAAATTTCTTTTAATAAAATCATTCAACAAAATTTCAACTGGACTTCCAACATTACTTATACTTATGGGCAAAATATAACTAAGAACGAGCCTATGAGAAGAATACCGCCTTTATTTGGCCAAAATAAATTAGAATGGAAGAAAAGTAATTTAAATTTTTCTTTTACGCATGTATTTTCTGGCAAACAAGATAGATTAGCGCAGGGCGATAAGGACGATAATCGAATTGGCAAATTCGGTACTCCAAATTGGAATTTAATAAATTTCGATGCAAGTATTAAATTCCAACATATCAACTTAAATACAAGTTTAATAAATATATTAAACGAAAAATATAAAACCCACGGTTCAGGTGTTTATGGAATGGGTCGAGCATTAGGTATCTCTGTGCAGTGGAAATTTTAACTGTAAAAAATACACCGGCTATAATATTAACTAAAACTATAGATTTTACTTGAGGCAGGCAATTTCCCTGTGCTATTTAGTGCATAGAAGCCTACATTAGGCACCGAGCCAGCCCAGCCCATCACTTTAATAAGTGATTCAAGGCGCATAATAGCATGTAATTAAGAATAAAGATGCCCAAAAAGTGAATTAAAGGTTATGATGTGTTAATATACTGATTGTAATAGTTATATCCAATAATATTAACTTAGATTTACTATTATTATGAAAAGGCAAGTCATTTCTATATTCTTCTTATTTATCATTTCGTTTCAGGCGTTTCCAATTAAAAGTTTTTTCAATTGGCAACAAATGGAAATGTCACAAGATATTACCGAGGATGCAGTAGAAAAGTCGGAGTCGAAATCAATAAAATTTGAAACCTGTCATTCCTTATTTCTTGATTATACTCCTTTTTCTAATCCAACTAAGAGTTTTGTTTTAAATATCGAGATGGGCCAATTAGCCCAAGGGCATTCTAATGTCACTATTATACCTCCTAATTTTTCATAAGGTTAGGGCGCTTTTTTAAGCCTCCTTTTATTCTTAACTAGGCTGTCGGTATTGTAAACCCGGCATCATTTCATTTTTCTATCATAAAATATTGTATGAACTTACCTCCTATTAGTGAATCTAAGGATTCAGTGCGAGAAATTATAGCACAACTAAAACATTATCTACCATCACAATCTCCTTTAAAGGATTTTGTACACCACAATTCTTTACATGCATTTCAAGACAAATCATTTTTTGAGGGCATCTTTAATGCGAGAGACCTATTCGGATACAATGTCACGCTTAATATAGCAGAATTCAGAAATCTGTATCAGATTGGACGAATTAATCATGATGTGCTTAAAAAAGTAATTATTGATAATAAAGGGGTTGATCAATTAGATATCTGGCTAGACAAGTTATTAAAGGCGCAATTCAATTTTCAAAATGATCAGCAAGTGGGTAAGATCCGAAGATTATGGAAAAGTGAATATAAAATTGACCTAGACAATCGCGTACATCCTTTATTATTTAGAATCATCTGTGCTTATTTAGATCAAGGAATTTCAATTTGGAATTTTCCAAATAATGGGCAAGGCTTTCTTGAAAACCTTCGATTAGTAGAAGCAAATAGTTTTAGCAGCTTTTTTAAATCAAGAAGGGCTAAAGCATTATTTATGGACGATAAGGTTACTACCGAGCAACTTCTTTCTTTAATAGTGGGCGATAGAATTCCTTACTTCAATTATTTATTTGATCAGCAATTTGCACATAGGGGTTGGTCTGGGATGGTTTCCGCAATTGAAGACAACCCTAGTTCTTTATTAGATGTTAAGAATGTACAGTTAAATGATTTTATTCATGTAGAATTATTGCTTGAGATAGATGCACTTGACCAACAATTCGGAACAAGTTGGCTTCCACTAAGTTCAACCTATACGTCGGATAAATATGATTTTTTTACTACTAATCCACTAGCAATAGAAGATGAGGTATTAATGATGTTTCAAGAAGCTTTTGAGTGGAGTTATTATGATCAAGTCCTTTTTTCATTGAAGTCAAAATATGCTCCAACGAAGGATAATGAATTAGCACCTAATTTTCAAGCAGTATTTTGTATTGATGAAAGAGAATGTTCTTTAAGAAGACACTTAGAGCATGTGGCCTCCCCTTGTGCAACTTTTGGTGCACCTGGTTTTTTTGGCGTAGAATTTTATTTTCAACCACAAAACGGAAAATTTTATGAAAAATTATGCCCAGCACCTGTTACACCAAAATATTTAATCAAAGAATTTGATAGTTTACAAAAAAGATCCCATTCTATTTTTTATCATAAAGTAGCCCACTCGTTTATTGGAGGTCTTATTTTTAGTATGACAGCTGGAATTGTATCCATTTTTGAGCTTATACGAAATTTATTTTTCCCTACAATGACCCCAGCTATTTCAAACGCGTTTTCGCATGTGGAAATTAATTCAACATTGACCATTGAAAATAAAAGTCCAAATGATATGGAGCAAGGGCTGCAAATTGGATTTACAATTGAAGAAATGACCCAGCGTGTCGAAAGCCAACTTAGAAATATGGGGCTTATTGAAAATTTTGCTACTATTATATATATTGTAGCCCATGGCTCAAGTAGTGCCAATAATCCTCACCATGGCGCACATGATTGTGGCGCATGCAGTGGTAGGCCGGGATCGGTAAATGCACGCGTATTTTCGACAATGGCAAATCATAATGAAGTTAGAAAGGCATTGCAGGAAAAAAACATTCATATACCAGAAACAACTTGGTTTGTAGGGGCTTTGCATGATACTGCTGCAGATGAAATTAGATTTTATGATACGGATACACTTCCCAATGCTTTAGATGAAAAACATAAATTATTTTCGGCTCAATTTGAAACAGCATTGGACTTAAATGCACATGAAAGGTCAAGAAGATTCGCATCTATTAATACGAAGGCAAATTTAAAAGAAGTACGAAAAGAAATTAAAAATAGGTCTGTTTCCCTTTTTGAACCAAGACCAGAATTAGGGCATGGGTCTAATGCATTGTGTATTATTGGGAGAAGAGCCGTTACGAAAAATATATTTTTAGATCGTAGAGCTTTTTTAAATTCTTACGATTACACAATAGATCCGACTGGAGATATATTAGCAAAAGTTATAAGTCCTATTGGCCCAGTTTGTGGCGGTATCAACTTGGAGTATTATTTTTCAAGAATTGATAATCAAAAATTGGGTGCAGGCACTAAGCTACCCCATAATGTAATGGGATTGATTGGTGTATCGAATAGTAGTGATGGCGACTTAAGGCCGGGCCTTCCTTTACAAATGATTGAAGTACATGATCCTGTTAGATTATTAGTTGTAGTGGAGCAAATTCCTGATATAGTTTTAAAAGTGGTAAAGTCTTCTGAAAATATTTACAATTGGTATTCAAAACAATGGATTCATTTAGTAGTCATCAATCCAAAGGATGGTCATTTGTATCAGTTTAAAAATGATCAGTTTGTGCCCTATGAAACAGTTTCTATCAATACTGATAAGGTGCAAAACTTTAAGCATCTTATTGAAAATGCAACCGAAATGTCTGCTTTTACTATAGAAAATGCTACCACTGAAAATTTACCAATTTATTATTTAAACTAAATCAATGGAAAAATATTTACAATTCTTTATTTATATTCCAATTCTAGGTTATTTAATAAGCTTGCTAATTAATAAAAAAAGAGAATCAATTATTGCAAATATTTCAATAGCCACTAGTTTTGTTCAATTGTTGTTATTGATTACCTTCTCCTTTTTTTGGTATACAACAGGGGCGGCTACATTAGACATCAAACAAGTTACTTTATTGACTACTCCGGAGTTTGATTTCTTTATTGATTTCTTTTTTGATAGAATATCATTAGTTTTTCTTTTTGTGGGAAGTATTTTAACGCTACTGGTATCGGTGTTTAGTAAGTATTATATTCATCGAGAACCTGGATTTAAAAGGTATTTTAATAATGTTCAATTATTTTTTTTAGGGTACTGTATAGTAGTAGTGTCAGGAAATTTTGAAACTTTATTTTTAGGCTGGGAGATGATTGGTGTTACTTCTTTCTTATTAATTTCCTTTTATAGAAATAGGTATTTGCCAGTAAAAAATGCAATGAAAGTTGTTTCCTTGTATCGGCTTGGGGATGTTTTTTTAATTTTAGCAATGTGGCTAAGCCATCATTTTTGGCATGGAAATATCTCATTTTATCAAATCCTTGATGTTGAAAAAACAATAGCCTTAATTGAAAATCAAAAAACTCTAGCAATTTTTATTAGTATTTCTATTATTATAGGCGCTTCCATCAAATCGGCAATGTATCCATTTTCGTCATGGGTAGCAAGGGCTATGGAAGGGCCTTCCAGCTCTAGTGCTATTTTTTATGGCTCTTTGTCAATTCATTTAGGTGTATTTCTTTTATTAAGAACTTTTCCATTTTGGCAACACTTAATTATTGTAAAAATTATAATTATAGCATTAGGACTATTGACTAGTTTAATTTGTAATTCTATTGCCAAAGCACAGCCCACAGTAAAAACACAAATCGCCTATGCTTCCATTACACAAATTGGTATTATTTTTATTGAAATTGCTTTAGGCTATCATCAACTAGCTTTATTTCATTTCATGGGAAATGCATTTTTTAGAACCTATCAAATTTTGGTTTCACCTTCGGTTTTAAATTATTTAATTCACAATCAATTTTTTACGGGGGTTGTTAAAAATTTAAAACTGCCAAGTAAATTATCCAATACTTTTTATATGCTTTCCATAAAAGAGTATAATATGGATATTACTTTGTTTAAATATTTTTGGCTGCCGTTTAAAAAAGTAAGTACTAAACTTTTATTTTTTAACAATAGGTTTTTTTATATTTCGATTTCAATTCTTTTTCTATTAGGGATATATTTAGATATCAACACTTTTCAATCACACCCCGTAATGCTAAAAGCTTTTGTGTACTTGTTTTCTTTGATCTCATTAATTTTAATTTTATTATCATTTAATGAACGTAAATCAAGCATCAATGCTTGGTTCAATGTAGTATATGGGCATCTTTTTATCATGATGAGTATATCTATTAATAGCCATATTCAATTTAAATATTTATTACTATACCTAATAAGTATTTGTTTTTTTGGGATTTTAGGATATAAAGCCATTAAGAATTTGGAAAAAGAGACTGACTTTATCACATTAGATCAATACCATGGTAATAGCCAAATGCACCCCAAATTGTCCATTTTATTTTTAATTGCATGTTTGGGGTTGATAGGATTTCCTATTTCTCCTTTATACATAGGGATTGATTTGCTTCTAACTTACATTGAAAGTGACCAATATCTTATCATGATATCAGTTGGCTTGTGCTTGATATTTATAGAAATATCATTGTTGCGCATTTATACCCGACTATTTTGTGGCATTCCTTTAAAAACTACCGAGCCTATTTCATTTAAATCTGCTTAAAATAATTTTATTTCAATTAACAATTTTCACTTTATAAAAATTACACAATGAATCAATCTAAACTTAACTCCAGTTTTTCTTCAAAATACCTTAAGGATGATTTACCTGCAGGCTTAGTTGTTTTTTTAGTAGCATTACCTTTATGTTTGGGGATTGCTTTAGCCTCTGGAGCACCATTATTTGCAGGGATTATTTCAGGGATCGTAGGTGGCATTTTGGTTGCATTTTTAAGTGGCTCAGCTTTAAGTGTAACAGGCCCTGCTGCTGGTTTGACAGTTATTGTTTTAAACGGTATTACGGAATTAGGTAGTTACGAAACCTTTTTATTTGCGGTGGTGCTTGCAGGAATTATTCAGTTAGTACTTGGTTATTTAAAAGCAGGGGTGATAGGTTATTATTTCCCATCAAGTGTGATTAAAGGAATGTTAGCCGCTATTGGAATTATTTTAATATTAAAACAAATACCCGTTGCTATTGGATACATTAAGGATTCGGGAGTAAAGTACCATATTGGTGCTATAATTATTGCGGCAATTTCGATTGCTATTATTTTAATATGGGACTTACCTGGTTTGAAAAAATTTGCATTTTTTAAATTTGTACCTGGTGCATTAATCGCCGTAATTGTAGGAATACTATTGAATAATGCTTTTATAGCCATTCAGCCAGAATGGGTTTTAGATGCTTCGCAATTAGTTCAACTTCCAAAGGCTGCAAGTATGAATGATTTTGTTAATCAATTTACATTACCAGATTTTACACAATTTGCAAATTACAAAGTATACGTTTTAGCAATCACTATTGCTATTATTGCTAGTTTAGAATCCCTATTAAGTACCGAAGCTGCAGATAAATTAGACCCCTTTAAAAGAATTACCCCAACCAATCGGGAATTAAAAGCCCAGGGCATTGGCAATATTGTTTCTGGTTTAATTGGTGGTTTGCCAATGACAGCAGTGATAGTGCGAACATCTGCAAATGTGAATGCAGGTGGAAAAACAAAATTGTCAGCAATTTTTCATGGTTTATTACTGTTAGTGAGCGTTGCTTTTTTTGCTACTTTTTTGAATAAAATACCGTTACCTTGTTTAGCTGCAGTTTTGTTAGTGGTGGGTTATAAATTGGCTAAGGTTTCCTTATTTAAGGAAATGTATAAATTAGGCTGGGAGCAATTTATTCCATTTATTATTACCGTTGTAGCAATACAGTTTAGTGATTTATTAAAAGGAATTACTTTAGGGATGGTTGTGGCTATTTTTTATATTCTAAGAACTAATTATAGAAGGGATTACAAATTTCACCAAGATTCAAAAATAGAAGGCGGTTTAATTACTATTACATTAAGCGAACATGTAACTTTTATAAATAAAGGAAGTATTGCACTTAAATTAAGTAATATTGAAAATGGCTCCAGTGTAATTATCGAAGGCAAAGACGCCCACTTTATTGACTTAGACGTCCTTGAAATTTTGTATGACTTTAAAGAAAATGCAATTCAAAAAAATATTCAAGTTCGATTTGAAAATATACCCCAAAGGGCAAACGTAAGTGGTCATTAGATGAATCATTAACTTCCAATTATTGTAATTAAATTCATTTTTATAATTGATTTATTACAACCTTAAATTACTATCCTATCTGCACAAAATGCAGTAAAAACTGATACAGGTAATGGTAAAATTGGTGAACTTGTATGTGAGCTAAATGTAAAACCTCACGCAAAAACAAAATTGAACCCAGGACTTAACCTAAGTCCTGGGTTTTCATTTAGTGAGACCGGAATTTGAACCCGTAACCTCCCGTTTAGGGGGATTTTTGAGAAAATGAAGGCCTTGATTTATACTAGTTTAGAATTGCATAAAGCCAAAATAAACCGTTTTGAAAGGCGATAAGGGGTCAGTTTAAGCGCTTTTCCACTTTAATGTGACTACCAAAAAATGGTATTTTTGTGTAGCCTAGGTGTAGTATTAAGGTGTACCCTATTTTATCTATTAGTTACTTTGGGCTACAATTGATTAAACTTCTTATCTTAGATACATGCAAGTAACGATTTTACGAATTTTTCGAAAAATTCACAGAACATTGGGGGCATTCTTATTTTTGTTCTTTTTTATTGTTGCCATAACAGGATTAACCCTAGGTTGGAAAAAAAATACGAACGGTTGGGTACTTCCATTAACAATGAAAGGAAGCTCTACAAATTTAGATAATTGGAAAACCACCAAAGAACTTTTAAGAATTTCTGACAGTGTTTTAATTAATAAAGTGGGCAAATCATTAAGCACTGAATTAGATAGAATTGATATCAGAAAAGATAAAGGAATCGTTAAATTTTCATACATCGATAATTATTGGGAAATTCAACTAGATGGACAATCGGGTGATGTTTTACAGATAAGTCAACGCAGATCTGACTTTTTCGAGGATATACATGATGGCTCATTTCTAGATCGCTATTTCAAAACTGATGGAGAGCCAATTAAATTAATATACACATCAATAATGGGTATCTCATTATTCTTATTTACTGTTACAGGATGTTGGCTATGGTTGGGGCCTAAATTCATCAGGAATAAAAAAAGAAATTAGAATCCAAAGTAAATTTTCTAATCATAAAATTATTAAGCCCATCTCCTGTCCCAGCATAAGTTGTTAGTCAAAAAGAATTAACATTTGAAGGTAAAGAAAGTCAAATTAAGCATGGCTAAAAATTGGAATACGGTTTTCTACAATACCAATTATAATATCTTTGCAATTGACTGTTACATAATAAAATTAATCTCATCAATATTTCATAGTTATGAAACATATAATTTTTTTGGCCCTATTACTGATAGTAGGATCTTGTGATGTAGATGCTCAAACCACTATTAAATTATTGATTAGTAATTCAAATACAAAAGAACCGCTACCAGCTGCTACTGCAAAAATTATAGCTTTAAATAAAACAGGTATCGCCGATAGTTTAGGTGTTATAGTTTTTCAAAATATACCCACTGGAACACATACCCTAAAAATATCTTATGTAGGTTTTTCTGATAAAACAGTTAACATTACAACGCCCTTAGTTTCCAATATAATTGTATCCGTTTTAATGCAGGAAAATGAAGAAGAGGAAGAGGAAGAAGACATTATAGTAACCGCCACACGTATTAGTAGAAGCATTGCCAATACACCTACACGAACAGAAGTTATTTCTGGGGAAGAGCTTACTGAAAAGGGAAATATGAAACCTGGTGACATTCGAATGCTACTGAACGAAAGTACTGGTATTCAAACTCAACAAACATCAGCAACCTCTTTCAATGCAGGCATCCGCATTCAGGGACTAGATGGACGATATACACAATTGCTAAGAGATGGATATCCTATGTATGGTGGATTTGCGTCAAGTCTTTCTCTTTTACAAATTGCCCCGTTAGATTTAAAACAAGTAGAGGTTATTAAAGGTGCGGCTTCGACATTATTTGGTGGAGGTGCTATTGCGGGTCTAGTAAACCTTGTATCTAAAACCCCAACCGACAATCGAGTACTTAATTTTTTATCGAATGCAACTACTGCGGGTGGTTTAGACGTAAGTAGTTTTTACAGTGAAAAATATGGAAAGGTTGGTGTAACGTTGTTTACTTCCAGAAATAGTAATCGCGCATTTGATCCTGCGGCAATTGGACTTACGGCGATACCAAAATTTGAACGTTATACCTTCAACCCACGACTTTTTATATATGCTAATAAAACGACTGCAGATATAGGCCTAACCTATATTTCAGAAAACAGAACAGGTGGTAGTATGAACTTCATTAACAATAATGGTACTGGATTTTATGAAAAAAATAATACAAAAAGATTTACAACTCAGTTTGGAGTAACGCACCGTTTAACAGAAAGCACTAACATTCAATTTAAAAATAGTTTTAGCACATTTAATAGGGCGCTGCTTATTCCTAATTATTTTTTTGATGCAATACAACAATCTTCTTTTTCTGAATTAACCTGGAATAAAAATGGATCTACATCAGATTGGGTCATTGGTACAAATTTGGTTACCGAAAACTTAGCAGAAGTTCCAAATAACTTAGATCGTATACGTGATTATCGATTAAACACATTTGGTGTTTTTATACAACAAGCCTGGAGTATACATGAAAATATAGTAATTGAAACTGGACTTAGGGGAGATTATGTACATAAATTTGGTTTTGAATTACTTCCGCGTATTTCAACAATGTTTAAAGTAACTCAAAATTTAACAACACGAATTGGCGGTGGCTTTGGCTATAAACCACCTACCATTTTTACTGAAGACGCCGAAAGAAGACAATTTAGAAATATCTCACCCATTGATATGATCAATGCTAGAAATGAAAGATCAAAAGGCTTGAATTGGGATATTAATTATAAAAATAAATTTGGAGATGTAGGTTTTAGTTTTAACCAACTATTTTTTTATACCCAACTAGCGCAGCCGCTTGTTTTAAATAATACATCAGGATTTAATTTAGCTTTTGAAAATGCGAATGGAAGTATTGATACCAAAGGTATGGAAACGAATGTAAGACTAACCTACGCCGACTTTAAATTATTCTTAGGATATACATATACCAACGCAAATACGCATTTTGATAATGCAAAGCAGTGGTTACCACTTACGGCACGTCACCGATTAAATAATGTCTTGATGTATGAAATTGAAGACAAACTTAAATTGGGACTAGAGGCCTATTATTTTAGTAAACAACTTTTAAGTGATGGTAGTTTTGGAAAATCTTATTGGATAACGGGTTTTATGGCAGAAAAACTTTGGGAAAAATATTCAGTCTTTATCAATTTTGAAAACTTCACAGACACAAGACAGTCCAAATTTGATAAAGTATTTACAGGTACAATAATGAATCCTGTATTTAAAGATATATACGCTCCTGTTGATGGATTTGTTATTAATGGCGGAATTAAAATACGCTTGTAATTGGCGAAGGAAGTAACTGTATTTAAGGAAATATCTGCTTTAAAATTTCTTAGAAACAAAAATGGACCCACGAGTTAACGTAAGTCCTTTATTTTCATTTAGTAAGACCTGGATTTGCACCCGGGACCTCAAGGTTAGGAAGATTTTTTAAGAAAATAAAGGGATTGACTTGTAGTCAGTTATGAATTGGTAAAACGGAAAATGACCGATTTTGACCGATTTGAGGGGGCGTTTTCTTCACGCAGCGATAAATTATTATACTACATACTTATTTAATAATTGAACTAGTGTATTGGCTTGTTGAACACCAGGCTGTCTCCATTTAATTTCACCCTTTGAAAAAATAGCTAGTGTTGGCACACTAGATACATTTAACTCTGATGCTAATTTTTGATTTTTATCTACATCAATTTTTATAATACGAATTTTACCACCTAACTTATCTCTAACTTGTTCTAAAATGGGTGGCATCATTTTACAAGGGCCACACCACTCAGCAAAAAAATCCACTAATACTGGTAATTCACCATTAATGATTGTTGCAAATGTTTCAGGACTGGACATACTCTTTATTTAATTTCAGTAAAATCAATAGGTTTAACATCTTCCACTAATACCTCTTTAGACTTATAACTTGGCGTATAGGCGCATCCATTGTATCCACAACCAATTTTATACTTTGCAGCTATTATTGAATACATAGCCAAGAATAAGCCAAAGATACCTGACATGTAATCGTTTTGTATGTATCCTGTATAACACATAGCTGTACTAAGAAGTAATCTAAATGTAAGTGTATAATCAATTTTAGATAGTAATTTTCTCATGGTAGATATTTTTACAAAGTTAAATCATTGAAAAGAGCCTCTTTGTGACAATTATTACATTCCTTTAAATAGCGTATATTTACACTTGAATTTGTCTTAAATATGTTATCTAAAGAAACGCTTACAAAACTATTCCCCGATTGGGAAGACGGCTTATACGATGCCATACTCAATGAGGCAGAATTGAAAGAAGCAAAAGCAGGTACTACTTTATTAAAAATGGGGCAGAATATAAAATCTGCGATGTAGGTAGTTGAAGGAACCATTAAGCTTTATCAGGAAGACGAGGCTGGAGCTGAATATTTCATGTACCATTTAAATCCAGGAGAAGCATGTGCGGTCACTTTGGGATGCAATTATCATCATGAACAAAGTCAGGTATTAGCCAAGGCGGTGACTGATATACAATACTTGGCCATCCCTATAGAATTTATGGAAAAGTGGTTAAATGAATTTAAAAGTTGGCATTATTTTGTAATTAAGACCTACCGTAGCAGGTATGAAGAACTTTTAAAAACAATCAATGAAATTGCTTTTAAGAATATGGACGAGCGATTAGAATTTTATATTCTAAAATATGTGAAACAGTTTGGCGCCATTGTGAACTTAACCCATCAGGATATTGCTAACGATTTAAACACCTCAAGAGAAGTAATAAGTCGTCTATTAAAGAAAATGGAGCATAATGGATGGATTGTTATGAACCGGAACTCATTTGACTGGATTAAAAAATAATACCTTTTAGTGTGATATATATCACCCAATAAGGAATTGGGGTTATGTACTTTTGTACAAGTAAAATTTAATACTATGCAAAATGTAATAAAATCCATTAAGGAAAATAAAGGAACTTTATTAGACGTTAGAAGCCCTTTGGAATTTGAAGAAAACCATATTCCAGGCGCTATAAATATCCCTTTAGATATTGTAGAATCCAATATTAAAAAAATTGCGGAATTGCAAAAGCCAATTGTGGTGTATTGCTTAAGTGGAGGCCGCAGCTCAATGGCTACTGGAATTTTACAACAAAATGGTATCGAAGATATTTATAATGGAGGAGGAATTTTTAGCTTAAATAACATCATAAACAATAATTAATATGTTCAGCTTTTTCAAAAAACTGTTTGGCCCTGGAACTGATTTTAAAGCACTCAAAGAGGCAGGTGCCATTATTTTAGACGTTCGTTCTGCTCAAGAATTTGATAGAGGTAATATAAAGGGTTCCAAAAATATTCCTGTTAATAATATTCAAAGAGAAATAAGCAATATTAAAAAGTGGAATAAACCCGTAATTACGGTTTGTCAAAGTGGTGCCAGAAGCGGTATGGCTAAATCTGTATTAAAGACTGCAGGAATAGAAGTGTATAATGGAGGTTCTTGGTTTGGACTTCAATCAAAAATTAAATAAATATGACTTTACTATTTCAAAAGTATAAACGAGAATTAATAGGCATTACCCTTGGGGCAGTAGCCGGTTTCTTATATTGGAATTTTATAGGTTGTTCTAGTGGTACGTGTATGATTACTTCTAAACCAATTAATAGTTCCCTTTATGGCGCAGTAATGGGCTTTTTAGTAGCAGGAATTTTTAAAAAAGAAAATAAAAATATTTAATCATTTAAATTATATATTATGAAAGCAAATATGGGATCATTAGACAAAGGAATTAGAATTTTGATAGCCATTGCTTTTGCAATGCTTTATATTACTAAAACTGTAGAAGGCACAGCAGGTATTGTTTTACTTGCGGTAGGTGGAGTTTTTTTATTGACGAGTCTTGTTAGTTTTTGCCCATTGTACACTATTTTAGGTTTAAATACTAATTCTAAAAAGTAGACATGGCATACAATTATGGAAAATGTAAAATAAAATTACTATGAATGTATAGATCTTATTTAACTGATAAATAAAAAAAGGCAAATATCTTTAAAGATTATTTGCCTTTTTTTATCATAGGTGACTAAGACGGTAAAAATTAGAATTGCTATTTATTTTTTACTAGCTCAAAGTAGGTAACAAGAAATCGATCTCCTACTATAGACCCCTGTACTTTAGCTTTTTTAATGGCATTACAAAATCCCTCCGCATCATGCGCATCTCCATGATCGTCAATCTTGGTTCCATCTACAAAATAGTTTTTTCCATTTAGTTTAATGGCTAAATGGCAGCCGTCCCCTTTCATTTTATACATACAATTTCCACAAGTAGCTTCTACTTCAAAGCTTGTTTTATTTTTATCAAATTCTAATTTCTTTTTTTCTACATCTTGTGAATAGGCCGATACGCCAATTACCATCGTTAAAATAAATACTAATAGTTTTTTCATTTTTAAATTTTTAATAGTTTACATAAATTCCTGCACCAAATCCCATATCGCTATCGTAATGAGAACGTATTCCCATATTTTTGTTAACAATATACTTGACCCCAAACATATATTCTTTATCCGTATTAACCATAAAATCGCCCCTTATTCTTTTAGAAAGCGGTATATCTTCTCTCATTAATTGCATTCTTAAATTACCATCTTGATACAATTCAGTTTGTAAAGTTATAAGCATTGGCAAAGTGTAGGCAAGTCCAACACTTATTTGCCTTCTTTCGTCTTTGGTATTAATTTGACCAAATAGGTTTTTTTCGGATTCTCCCTTTTCCATTTTCCTATAACGCCAGTCTAATCCAATAAATGGCATGATCCATTGCATTTTTCCAATATACCTTCCAATATGAGTTTCAGATTCATAACCATGCATATCGTTATAACCCAATCTCCATTCAGAACCAATACTCCATCTGGTATTTTGCAACATTACCATTCCATCATTCCCATTACTAGAAAAATCATTCTCGGCCATTAAATGCATTTTTCTGTCTTCACCGAATAATTTTCTTTGCGCATATTTAGGGTTAGTTATTAAAGGATTGGGCGCTTGATTTTCATAACTAAAAATTCTTCCCATACCACTCATCATGTGGTACAATATATGACAATGAAAAAACTAATCCCCTTCCATATTAGCATTAAACTCAAGGGTATCGGTCTCCATGGGCATAATGTCAATGATATTTTTTAAAGGTGCATTGTCTCCTTGTCCATTAAGTACTCTAAAGTCATGCCCATGCAAATGCATAGGGTGTCTCATCATGGATCCATTGTAAATAATCATTCGAACATTCTCGCCCTTTTTAATTAAAATCTTGTCAGATTCAGATACAACTTGATTATCCATACTCCATACATACCTATTCATATTGCCTGACAATTCAAACTTTATTTCTTTTGTTGGCGCATCTTTAGGAAGAGTAGTATTGTGTGGAGACTTCAACATTGCATAATTTAATGTCACGATATCCGATAATGCATTGCTGTTGTACTGGTCTTTCTCACTGGATTTAAGTTGAGCACTTGATGGACCTGTGATTTCCGGATACATCACTACATTCATATCCATTTGATTTAAGCTCATTTGCATACCCATATCATCTAAATCTCCATTCATTTTCATCATGGAGTTCATCATCTTCATTCCTTCAAAATATTTCAATCTAGGCAAGGGTGCCATTTTCTGTTTCTCACCTTCGCCCAAATACATTAATGTTCGATTGATTCTATCTTCTGAAGTAGCTTGAAATGCGAATGATTTATCCTTTTCAGGTATAGTCAAAACAATATCATAAGTTTCAGAAACAGCAATGATTAGTCTATCCACTTCAGTTGGCTCTACATCATTTCCATCATTAGCTACTACTTGAAATTTTCCTCCACCATAGTTTAACCAAAAATAACTGGATGCACCACCATTTGAAATGCGCAATCTTACTTTTTCCCCAACTTTGAATTGAGACAATTGACTTTCTTGATTTCCATTCAATAAGAACTTATCATAATACACATCACTCACATCCATTGCCAACATTCTCTTGAATTCATTTTTAACTTTGGTTGTAAAATGACCTTCTTTTATAGCTTCTGCATAACTTTGAGTAGTTCCTTTTTTTATTGCAAACCAGTCAGTTGCATTATGCAACATTCGGTGAATATTATTTGGATTGTAGTCTGTCCACTCGCTAATTACTACTGGAATAGTAGGTAAGTCATCTATACCTTTTCTAAAAGTAAGATCATCATTTCTTTTATTCAATATCATTGAACCATACATCCCAATTTGTTCTTGCAATCCTGAATGACTATGATACCAATGTGTCCCATTTTGTGCAATAGGAAAACGATATATATGTGTGGTACCCGGTTCTATTGGCATTTGTGTTAAATAAGGAACGCCATCCTCTTTGTTGGGCAAAATAAGGCCATGCCAATGTAAAGAAGTAGCTTCCTTTAACTCATTATATACGTGAATTTCTGCTGTATCACCTTGTGTAAAAGTCAATGTTGGCATGGGTATTTGTCCATTAACAGCAATTGCTCTTTTAGTTTTACCTGTAAAATTTACCAAAGTATCTTTTACATGTAGATCATACCTAACTAACTTTTGAGCAGAAAGATGAATGGAAGCACAAAAGATGCTTACTACAACAAGGTAAATAGATAATTTATTTAATTTCATTTTCACTTTGTTATTGTATGGTTTCAACTACTTTACCGCAGGTTAACATTTGATTTCCGTAGTAAGGATTTTTTATCTTGTATTCTAAACTTAACCAATTCGCTCCCTTACCTTTATTGGCCATTGGACAAAACTCATAAAAGACAGGAGTTCCTAACTTTGAAACTTTAATTACTGAGTATAAATTCGTTGACAAACTCATAAAATGATCTCTTTGGTGTGTGATTTCTTTAGTTTCATTGATGTGTTCAGCATCTTCCTTTAAATCATTCATCACTTTCATCCACTGCGTATGCGTTGTAGCATCTAGTTCACTCATATTTACCCCATCTATAGAAGTAAGTAAGTCTTTGGCAAATACAGAGGCAGCTGCAGCATCAGTTTTAACTAGTGCATCTTTTAATGAAATATATGTATTAAGCACTTGATTAATGTTTGTTTTAGTTTGAGCATTCACATTAAATGTGTAAAAAAGTATGGCAGTAGCCATCAATATTTTTATTGATTTCATAATTTATTTTTTAAAAAGAAGGTTCTTCAAGTGGAAAACTTGAATTTAAATTGTTATTGATTAAACAATTTTAGGAGGCTGCCAAATTGAAATATAAACATCATTATAAAATGATGGTTTCAAGATAGGATATAACTTATTTGTATAAAATTCAGTAGAAGAGATTAAATCTGGTTCAGTTAATTTTAGAAAAGCTTGCATACTAAAAGCAGGACACTCACAATTGTGGTCTTCGCATTTTTTACTACAATCATGCTCTTTTTTTGTGTTATTCTGTTTTTTACAGCAACTTTCTTTTTTACTATTTTCAGTATTACCTAGATTTAATTGAGCAGACGCTATTTTCCCATTGCTCATTTTACAAGCAAAAGTTTCATTGGAATTAACTAAGCATCCAAAAAATAAAATAGTAAATATAATAGTGGCTCTATTCATAGGAATAATAATAAAATTAGTAATAAATGCTTGCATTTCTTCAATTTTATACTGACTGTTTAGTATTCTAAATGCCTCCCTACTTTTTACATTAAACAAATAAATCAAATTTTGCTGGCTTTTTGGAAAAAAGCGGTGAATGCGTGGGATAGCATTGTTGGATCCATATTGATATGCTTTCTATCGGTTCCATTTGGCACTGATAAAAAATAATACAAATCCACTTAAGGCAGTAATCAATCCAAAAACAGAAAAAATACGAAGCAGTGTATTTCCAAAATTATCACGACCCTCGTAATCCATTGTGTGCATCATCCAAAGAAAATCAAAAATTCTCCATTTATTATTTCTAAATTTTTGAATCGTGCCTAACTCACTTGCTACATAAACGGTCGTATTTGTTGGATGATCAAAAGTTATTGCATATGCTGGCAGAGGATTTTTTCGGTATTCATGGTGATTATTTGTTTGAGTTAAGTACTCAACAGATTTAATTTTGGGCTCGCCCGTAAATCTTAATGTAGCCATTTTAGTAGCTTCTTCTTTTGTCAAAGGACCACGAAGTTTACCAGTTTCTGCATTAACAAGTTGGTTCATTACCTGCCTATTATGTTTTTCATTAGCCTGGTTGTGTTTAGCACTCAAAAAACTTACTTGATAGATAGGATTTCCTAATATTTCAATCAATTGAATCGATATGATTGAATCAATTTTACTATTTTTCTTAATTGTATCTAGTGCTATAGTTGGTGAAACTAAAGAAGTATTAATTGAAAGTAGTGGAGCATTGTTTTTTTGCAAATCGCCATGTACCTCATCAATATTACTCCAACTGAAAAATAGACCACTTATTGTCCACATAAGGAACTGAATACCGAGTAATAAACCGAGCCAGCGATGTGCTTTTCGAATGTAGAAATGTTTACTTTTTATCATAGGTGTTTTCGTTATTTAAAAATAACGTTTTTCTTTTTTCTTTTTCCTTTAAATAATTTTAATATTAAACTAATATTACCATTATCCACCTGTATTGTACCATTAGTTTATACTAAGTCAATTAATAAAAGTAACATCATTAAACAAAGCAAAAAGTCAACTACCTCACTTAGCAAAGGACCCAGGATTTAACCTAAGTCCTTGATTTTAAGAAAATTCCACTTTTTAGTCTATTTTAGCCCGAAGATTTACAGCATAATAATTTGCATCATAACTTTCCAAAATCTTTAACGACCTAACAACTTATGAGGGATTTAAAAGCCGGATTGTATATCAAAAGCACTGCCGCCTTAATTGGCAGTTTCTTCGAGCATACAACCATTCTAATCGTTGAACACAATGAAGCGGGAAGTATAGGGTTGGTAATCAATAAATCCCTTGAAAAGTCGCTGCATGAACTAATTGAATTCAATCACAGTAAACCATTTCCATTGATGGATGGCGGCCCCGTTGATAGAGAACATCTCTTTGTATTGCACAAGCGACCCGATCTCATTGATGGGGGTAAACAAATACCCAATGGTCTTTACTTGGGTGGTAATATGGAGCAAGTGATCGAAGCCATCAACACCAGGGTTGCCCATAAAGAAGAAATTCAACTTTTTATTGGCTATTGCGGATGGGATGAGGGAGAATTGGAAGCGGAAGTGGAAGAGGAAAGCTGGACATTGAGTTGAAATGAATCTATTTTAACCGATTTGGACCTATTTCAGGGGCTGTTTTCCTCAAGCAGAGAAATATATTATTTAATCTTATTAACGGCACTAATAAACCGGTGGCATTTTTCTGAGACAGCCCCTTTTTCATAATCAGTGATGCGCACTTTAACAAAATTATAATGGACATTAATTTCTGGATGATGATCTTGGTTAATAGCAATTTGCATGACTTTATTGGAGAATAAGACCACCTCATCAAAATAATTAACAATAATTGGTATCAATTGTTCATTAGGCACGAAACTGTTTTATTTTAGCTAATATTAGAAAATGAGGAGCCTCATTTTATTTGATGGTATTTGTAATCGCTGCAGTGGTGCTATTCAATTTTTAATAGAACATGACACAAATGTAAAATGATACTATGAAATCTTTAAAATATCATTTAATATATCTTTTTCAACCCTCTTTAAATAGGTAATTCGTTTATCCTGAGACACAAATGGTACACTCCAAAATTGGCGGGTTTTTGTTTTAAACCAACCAAATACAAATGAATACACACCCATAATTAGCCTCAATTTAACAGAATTAAGGTATAAAAATAATACAGGAAACCCAGGGGCTCCATGTGTAAGATATGTTCTGACTTTTTTATGACTAAGTAATGGTTTTGGATAACCATATAGTTTTGAAATGGGTACAAAATTATAAGCAAAACCAGGAGTAAAAATT
>CAMBEQ010000014.1 GCA_945865545.1 Sediminibacterium ginsengisoli
ATAATCATTTCAGATGACAGCCTCAACAATTCAGTTAAAGATTTAATTTTAAATTATAATAGTGTATTAAATATTCATTATTTTAAAAACACCCCATCTTTAGGGACCCCAGCAAATTGGAATTTTGCCATTTCAAAAGCAAATGGGAATTGGATTAAAATAATGCATGATGACGATTGGTTTGCAAATGAAAATAGTCTTTCCATTTTCGCTGAAAATATAAATTTAGATACAAAATTCATATTTTGTCCCTATAATAATTTTATAGAAAAAAATGGTAATTATCAACTTCAAGAACCATCTATAAAATTTAAAAAAAGAGTTCTTAGAAATCCAATGATTTTAATTGCAAAAAACGAAATTGGTCCTCCAAGTGTAACGTTATTTCATAAATCAATAACGGAAAAATATGACGACAGATTAAAATGGCGTGTCGATCAAGAGTATTATATTAGAATTATCAAACAATTGGGTGATTTCAAAGTTATTGATACTCCATTAATAAATATAGGAGTAAGTGAAAGTCAAGTAACAAATTCTTGTATTAACATTCCTGAAGTAGAAATTCCAGAATTAGGAATTATTTTAAATAAATTTGGGGTTTCTTTTCTAGAAAATATAATAGTATATGATGCAGTTTGGAGAATACTTAGAAATTCTAAAATAAATTCAAAAGATAAATTATACATATATAGTAAAAATGAATGGCCTAAAGTGATAATTAATATGATAAAAAATCAATCTTTATTACCGTATTTTATTATTAAAATTGGGCCAGTATCTAAACTGTTGATGATCGTTTCTTATTTAATTAATAAAAATCTTCTAAAATAAATTAAATTGAAATTATCAGTTATCATAGTAAATTATAAATCAGCTAATTATATTTTAGATTGTTTAAATTCTGCTGCTCAATTTGAATCTTATAAAGAATTTGAATGGATCGTGATTGACAACGCCTCAAATGATAATAGTAAAGAGACTATATGCAATGCCTATCCAAATGTTATTTGGCAGGATATGGGATACAATGCTGGATTTGCTAGAGCAAATAATAAAGGGATTGAAATTTCAACGGGAGGTGCCGTTTTATTGTTAAATCCAGATACTATCATTATTAAAGATGCAATTAAAACATGCTATACAAAATTGGCAAAATCAAATTTAATGGCATCTGGTGTTCAAATGCTAAACCCGGATTTAACCCCTCAAATTTCAGGTAGTAATTTCATGAAAGGTGGCTTGAATCATTTATTACCATTACCCTATTGGGGAAGTTTTCTTAAATTAATAGCAAACTTAATTAGATTATCTAAACCAAGTATTGCCATAGCAAAATCAGAAGAAAATGTCGATTGGGTAAGTGGTGCATTCTTGATGGTAAAAAAAGATATAATACAAAAAGCAGGAAAGATGGATGAAGATTTTTTTTTATACGCTGAAGAAGTAGAATGGTGCAGTAGATTAAGGAAATATGGGAAAATAAGTTTGTATGGCGATATTAATATCATTCATATTATGGGTGAAATAATTAGCAAAAATAGTTTGTCAAATGATAAATCATACACCAACCTGTTTGATAAAAAAGGCCTTCAACTTATACTAAGTAATCATGTAAGAATAAGAAAACAATATGGAATATTTTGGTTTTTAGTCCAATTAATAAATTACTCCATAGCAGTGCCAGTATATTTTATTGCAAGTTTTGTTATGCAACTATTAAAATTTAAAGACCCTTTTTCAGAATTCCAAAATGCATTTAAACTATCAAAAAACGTAGCCGTAATTTGGAGTAACTCATTAATAATCATTAGAAACAAACCACATTTCTACAAAGTTCTTTAAACTTAATTGTTAAACACTTTTTTACTAAAGGTTAAAAATTTATCTATAAATCTTAATGGAGTTCTTGGCAATATGGAAATTAAAATGGCAATTAAACTCCATATTTTTGAAGTTGATTTATTCAATAATATCTTATTAAATACTATATAATTATAATCTCCATTTAATCTGTGTAAAATTAATTTATTAAAAATTCTCCAAGGTTCTTTTGATGTAACCTTTTGTTTTGAAATTTCACTTATAGATTGAAAAGACCAAATAAGTTTTGGCCACTTGAACATCCAAATTTCAAAACTCCTTTCAACCCATTGCGCATTGCCATATCTAATAATTATTAATGGCTCGGCCACTATAATACAATTTCCAGGCATATGTTTTTGAAAAATTACACCTAAATGTATAAACTCAGTACCATAATAATTTTCTTTATTTCTTTCAGCCCATATTTTTCTATTGATAATTACCGCCCCAATAAAAGATAAATAATTAATAGTATTTTCAAAAAAAATATTAAAATCACCTTCACTATATACTATGTTATTTTTAATATTTAATTTAGACTTAACTATTTTCTTTTTCAAATCTATATCTCTCACTTCCGAGTTGATAACAATTAAATTAGTTTCCTCTGAAATTAAGTTAAGTATTTTAGCTACCGCACCTTTCTTTATAATATCGTCATCTGTAAAAAGCCAACACATTCCCCCAGAGGCATAACTAACTGCAATACTATAATCAAAATCAACTCCCCCTTTTTTGGATAATTTAAAATATTTTATATTCTCATGCTTAGTGCAATAATCCAATAGAACATCCTCTGTGTTATCGGTAGATGCCCCGTCAACAATAATTACCTCAACTTCATCATTTAAATTTTCTACAATACTATCTAAAGTATGGCCAATATATTGACATCTATTGTAAGTGGCAATACAAATTGAAAGTTTATAGTTTTTCAGCTTTAATATTTTTAATTAATTTTATAAAACCATTTACGATTTACAAAAATGGTATTAATATAAGTATCTGCATATACTTCGTATCCAATTGATGTTAAAAATTCAATAATTTGATTGTCTTTTGGTTTAATATGGGTTTCACTGTAATCACAACTTTCCACACATATAACTGGAATGGGATAAGAATGGTAATCAATTTCTTTTAATACATCCAAATCTAAGCCTTCAATGTCAATTGATAATAAATCAGGGTAATTAATAAAATTATTTCTTATTAAATCATTTATTTTTATTAATGGTACATTAATAGTTTTTAATAACTTATTTACTCCTGATTTTAACCTCAAATCAGCCTCCTCTTTATTAAAAGTATTTATCGCTGGTTGATCAAAAATATAAAATAAAGCTTCTTTACTATCTGATACTGAAACTCCAGCATGTATGATATTATCTAATCCTCTTCGCTTTTGAATTAGCTTCACTAAATCAATATCAGCTTCTACACAGGTTCCCTTTGACCCATTTTTATAGAACCAATAAGTATTGTTATTTAAAGTTGGCTTATTGGTGCCTAAATCCAAATACTCTATCACCTTTTTCCCATAATCAAAAAATAAAAACCTTAAAATTGCATCTTCTCCTGCTTGAGAATAAGAAACATTTTTTATTTGAAATCTTAAATTATTAATAAAAAAAATGACCTTATCAAAAACAGGTACAAACTTTAGAAAATTAATAATTTTATACATTTTATACATTTTATATTATATAATTAATTTATTCTTTGCTTTTTTAATTCAGAATCTAACATCATATCAGCTAACTCATAAAAATTAGTCTTAGGCTCCCATCCTATTTTTTTTAATGTCTGTGGATTTGAAACTAATTCTTTATAGTCACTAATATATGATTCATTGAGACGGATATGATTTTCCCAATTTAAGTTTAACTTTTTGAATATATATTCAACCCACTCCTTTATAGTATATGATTTTCCACTTCCAATTACTGCTTCAAAAATGAGATCTTGATTTATCAACATCCATATAGCATTCATTAAATCTTTAGCGTAATTAAATTCTTTCTTTATTTCAATATCACCAATAACTAACTCCTCATTGCTTCCATTTTTAATTCTAACTGCATGAGCAACAATTTTTTGATTAATATGGCTTTCACCTCTTAATGGGCTATCGTGATTGAAAAAGTATCCTATATATACTTTAAGGCCAAATTTTTCTCGGAAATATCTTCCCATATGAACAGAATAAATTCTAGAAATTGAATAAGTAGAAGTTAAGTCAAATGGAGCTTTTTCGTCAATTGGAATTCCTTTATTTGTAAATTGTAATGCACTCCCAGATAAGAATATTTTTGTATTTGGAGAAAATAATCTCGCAGATTCTAAAATATTAATTGTCCCATTAGAAATTGCTTCATTGTTTTGGAATATATAGTCATGTCGAGTGGAAGATACAGCTGCAAAATGAAAAATGAAATCAGGAGTGTATAATTTTATATTTTCTTCTACAAATTCTCTATCACTAACGTCTCCAATTACATCACCAGAATTTCTTGATATTTTAATAACATTTACACCAATATTTGTTAAAAGATCGCTTAAATAGAATCCATCTTGCCCACCAGAACCAAAAATTATTGCAACTTTTTTTTTCATCTATGTGCTTTATACAATTTCTATTTCAGGTAAAGGGAAAATAAACTTTCCCCCATTCGCAATGTAATCCTCTTCTCTAGACATAATACTATCTTTAAAATGCCATGGTAATACTAAAAAATAATCAGGATTCATTAGCTTAGCTTCTTTCTCAGATATGATTGGAATTTTAGTTCCAGGTGTAAATGAGCCAAATTTTTCTTCGTTTACTTCTGCAATAAAAGGAATTTCATTAACAGTCAAACCGCAAAATTGCAATAGAACATTCCCCTTAGTGCTAGCGCCATAGCCAATTATCTTCTTCCCGTCTGCAACTAATGCTTTTATTAAATCAGTGAAATTTTTTCTGTGGCGAAAAACCCTATCCGCAAATTCTAAATAAGGCTTGATGGTATCTAATCCCATTTCATTTTCTTGATTTAACAACCAATTAATAATAGGCAAATTTGATTTATGTAATGAATTATTTTTCACTGCTGTTACTGCAAAGCTGCCACCGTTAATTGAATTCATTTGAACGTCTAATACCCTTAAACCACATTCTTCCAGTAAGTTCTTTACAACCTTAAAAGAATAAAACTCTAAATGTTCGTGACAAATCGTATCATAACTATTAGTTCTTAGCATACTTGGCATATAACTTTGTTCGAAATGCCAAACCCCCTCTTCACTTAAGCACTCAAAAATATCCTTAACAAAGGCCTTTGGATCTTCTAAATCATAAAACATTGCAATAGATGTAATAATTTTTGCTTTGTCGTTAGGAAAAATTGACTTGAATTTTTCAGATGTAAAAAAATCAGCTATCAAGCTTATATCTTCTGTATAATATTGCTTAAACTTATTCCCAGTTGGATCAATGCCCACTTTCCTAAAATTCCCTTCATATGCCTTCAATGAAGTTGCATCATTACTCCCGATATCAATTACTAAATCACTAGAAGTTGGCTTTACTAAGTTTTCTAAAGTCTTGATTTTTTTCTGCAAATGTTTTACCATAGATGCATTCAAGCCAGATCTGTACCCATAATTGTCGCCATACATTTCATCTAAACTATATGACTGTTTCATTTGTAGTAACCCACTATCTGAACACCATACAAGATCCACTGGCCCAATGGTCACATTTTCATCTTTAGTTTTAGGAAAAACCCCTGTTAAATATTGTTCACCTAATGACAATACATCAATTAATTTTTCACTACCACTAATTCTGCATTTTTTAATTTCTTTATACAATTTATATATTTTAATTTATTAAAGAGATACGTTTAGATCTTTTCAATTGCCATAATATTTAATTTAATATTACAAATAAATCTTACTATTTTACTTTTTGGAAAAAAATTATTTTAAGGCAATAAAATATTTAATACATTATTTAATTACAAAAATAGTGCTTTTTCTCTATAAAAAAGAGACATTTAAATTATATCGCTCTTGATAAATTCTACATACTAAATTAGCTATCAGCTACATTTTTTAGATGACTAATGAGACCCAATTACAAAAAATCTAAAAAAGCTAATCTTTGGCTAATTTATACGAAGGATTTATAATAAGCCCTATATTTGTTAAATGGGAATTATTCAAAAACAAGGCTTAAAATCTTCATTAGTAATAATGCTAGGCTTTGTAATAGGGGCATTTAATTTATTAGTGCTTTTTCCACTATTCTTCTCTAAGTCAGACCAAGGTTTAGTAAGGGCGATGATTGATATTGGAGCCACTTTATCTATCTTTTGTACTTTAGGTACCCTGCCAGTGGTATATAAATTTTACCCCTTTTATAATCAATACTTGGGCCCTAAAAAAAATGAATTGCCATTTATAACCTTATTAGTTAATTTAATTGGTTTTGGACTTATATTAATTATTGGATGGCAAGAAAAAGATTTTATTATAAGGAAATTAGGTAAATCACCCAATCTAGCCGTTTACTTTAATTACGTATACCCTTATACTTTTTTTCTTTTACTATTTTTCTGGTTAGAAAGCTTTGCTTGGGGTCTACAAAAAGGGGTAGTTACAAATTTCTTAAAAGAAACAGTGGTTCGAATTTTAACCACTATTCTAATATTAGCTTTTGGCTTTAATTTTATAAGCTTCCCCACCTTTATTGCACTATTCAGTGGCATTTATTTAATACCCGTGCTTATTTTACTTTTTACAATAATACAAACTAAAGAATGGAGTATTAAAAATTTTAAAATTAGTAGTGTTACTAGAAGATTAAAAGGAAGGATGATTAATTTTGCACTGTTTGTATTTGCTGGTCAATTTTTTAATTTATTAGCCAAAACAAATGATACTTTCTTAATATTTGGGCTTCGCGGATTAAGTGATACGGGGATTTTTGCCATTGCTACTTACGTATCTGCAATCCTAGAAATCCCGCAACGTAGTTTAAATGCCATTGCCATTCCCGTTTTAGCAGAGTCTTGGAAAAATAAAGATATGGCCAACATCAAACATATTTACCATAAAAGTGTTTCTAATTTATTAGCTATTGGGCTATTGTTATTTGGACTAATATGGTTAAATATTGCCAACTTAGTTGCTTTTTTAAATTGGATTAGTCATAATCAAGGCGGAGGATATGATGCTTTAACAAAACTAATTTTCATTTTAGGTTTAGCAAAATTAATTGATTTAGGCACGGGTGTCAATAGTCAAATTATTACCACTTCAAATTATTGGAAATTCGATTTTTACACCAATCTATTTTATATCATCTTATCGCTTCCTTTGAATTATTTTTTGATAAAAAATTACGGCTTAGAAGGATTGGCATTTTCTAATTTAGTGGCACTAACTTTATACAATAGCGTTCGATTTGGATTTTTAAATAAGAAATTTAACTTACAACCTTATACATGGAGACATGGTATTTTTCTTGTTTCTAGTATTGCACTTATGCTTATTGTTCATCTTTTACCCATTGCTTCTAATTTTGTTACAAATATTCTTATTCAATCTTTAACATTCGGAATTTCTTTTTATCTATTAGCGAAATGGATTAATCCTGCCCCCGAAGTACTTGACTTGCTTAACTCTTTATTCAAAAACAATTTATTCAGCTACTTCAAGAAAAAATAGCTCTAAAAGATATTAAAGAAATAAGAGCTATTAAATTACTATTCTATGCCTTAAGGGTCATATAAGAAGACTGATTTCCAGATTAATTTAAAAAATTTAATTATATTTGAATTGACTAGAAAATGTTAATTTCCATTAAACATACGCCATGAATAATAGTACTGTATTAATTACCGGAGGATGTGGTTTTATAGGCTCCAATTTAGCAGTATTATTAAAAGAGAAATACCCTACTTATCGGGTAATATGCCTAGACAATTTAAAAAGAAGAGGCTCTGAATTAAACATAAGCAGATTAAAAGAAAATGGAATCGAATTCATACATGGAGATATAAGGAATAAAGAAGATTTAGACCTCGATTTTGAACCTACATTTATTATAGATGCTGCTGCTGAACCCTCAGTAATAACCAGTAATGCATCTGCTTTGAATTATGTGCTAAATACCAATTTAAATGGCACTTTAAACACATTGGAACTTGCCTCAAAATGCAAGTCTAAAATAATATTTCTATCTACTAGTCGAATTTACCCAATTGAATATTTAGACAAAATAAGCTATAATGAGAATGAATTAAGATTTTCTATAGCTGAAAAACAAGAACTACCTGGTATTACTATCCATGGGGTTAATGAATCCTTCTTGTTAGATAAAGCTCGTTCCTTTTATGGTTATACTAAATTGGCTTCTGAATTAATATTACAAGAATATAGAGATTCTTATGATTTAAACTATGTAATTAACCGTTGTGGCGTAGTCGCAGGACCCTATCAAATGGGAAAAGTTGATCAAGGCGTTATAGCTTTATGGGTGGCAAAACATTATTGGAAAAAAGAAATCAATTATATTGGATATGGAGGAACAGGAAAACAAGTAAGGGATGTTTTACATATTAATGATTTATTCGACCTAGTTGATTATGAAATACATCATTTTAATACTGTTAATGGCAAAACTTTTAATGTAGGAGGTGGAACAAAATCTAGCACATCATTATTAGAACTAACTCAATTATGTCAAGAAATAACTGGGAATATCGTTAAATGCCACTCTATAAAAGATACCAGGAAAGGTGATATACCTATCTATATTACAGATAACACTTTAATAACCAATAGTACAAATTGGGCACCAAAAAAAGAGATGCATGCTATTGTATCTGATATCTATATATGGATTAAACAAAATGAGCAACTCTTAAAACCAATTCTTTCTATATGAATATTGCAATTATAACTGGATCTCATGGATTAATTGGAAGCGAGAGCGTAACCTACTTTTCTGAAAAAATGGATTTAATTATCGGTATAGATAATGATCAAAGAGCTTACTTTTTTGGCAAAGAGGCTTCTACACTATGGAATAAAACTGTTTTAGAAGAAAAATTTAATAATTATAAACATTATAATGAAGACATAAGAGATTTCAATAGTTTGGAGAAAATATTCAAAGAGTATCAAAAAGACATCAAGCTTATCATTCATACTGCAGCACAACCCAGCCATGATTGGGCTGCTAAAGAACCTATCACCGACTTCACAATTAATGCCAATGGTACTTTAAATTTGCTAGAATTGACTAGGCAAAATTGTCCTGAGGCTGTATTTATTTTTACTTCTACAAATAAAGTTTATGGAGATACCCCCAATGAGCTTCCTTTAATTGAATTAGATAAGAGATGGGAAATAGCTACAACTCATACATATTACAAAGACGGAATTGATGAATTCATGAGTATTGATCAATCAAAGCATTCAGTTTTTGGCGCTTCTAAAGTAGCCGCAGATGTGATGGTTCAGGAATATGGCAAATATTTCAATATGAAAACTGCAGTATTTAGAGGAGGTTGCCTTACAGGACCCAATCACTCAGGTGCTCAATTACATGGATTTTTATCTTATTTAATGAAGTGCTCTATAAGCAATACCCACTATACTATTTTTGGATATAAGGGTAAACAAGTTCGGGATAATATTCATGCATGGGATTTAGTTAATATGTTTTGGCACTTCTACAACAATCCAAAAAATGGGGAAGTTTATAATGCTGGTGGTGGTCGCTTCTCTAACTGCTCCATGATAGAAGCCATAGAGATATGCGAACATATAACAGGTAATAAAATGAACTATTCTTATTTAGATGACAATAGATCGGGTGATCATATCTGGTACATTTCGGATGTAAATAAATTTAAAAAACACTACCCAAATTGGGAATACAAATACAATCTAACCGACACAATGACTCAAATGTTTGAAAAAATGAAATCAATATAAATACTTAAAATGAAACTAAGTGTTGTTATTCCAGCCTATAATGAGTCATTAAATTTACCTGAGACAATAAATGCTTTGTATTTAGAATTAGTTGAAAATAATATCTCCCATGAAATATTAGTGATTAATGACAATTCTAAAGACAATACAGATGAAGTTATTTTAGAATTGAAAAAAAATATACCTACCCTCAACAGCATTTTTAACCCTCCACCTAATAATGGATTTGGCTATGCAATAAGAAAGGGCTTAGAAAATTTTAACGGCGATTGTGTAGCACTTGTAATGGCAGATTTATCAGACTCTCCTAAAGACCTAGTGCGCTTTTACAATGAAATGTTAGTGAAAAAAGTAGATTGTGTTTTTGGGAATCGATTTTTAAAAAAAGGCGATGTAACCAATTACCCTAAAAAGAAATTACTAATAAATAGATTTGTAAATAATATTCTTAGTTTTATTTTCAGAATAAAATATACAGATTGCACCAACGCTTTTAAGTTATACTCTAAAAAAACAATTGAAGGATTGAAGCCTTTCATGTCTCCTCACTTTAACATAACAGTCGAATTGCCGTTGAAAGCAATAGTCAGAGGTTACAGCTATTCGATAATGCCAAATAAATGGGCGAATAGAAAACATGGTACTTCTAATTTGAAAATAAGAGAAATGGGTAGCCGCTATTTTTTTATTGTACTGTATTGTTTAGTAGAAAAGTACTTTAGTAAAGGAGATTTTAATAAAAAATGGTAACTATTGTATTTAAATATATAGAAACTCAGAAATTTTAAACTTCTTCAACGATTTATTTAAAAATAAAATCCCCGGCTTTTTTAAAAGGAAATAAACTATTTAAGCGCTTCTAAAAACCTTTCCAACCCTGCCCTTTTTTCTGGCGTTAACTCGTAACTAATATTTTGAGTGTAGTATTTATGTAAATCATATACTTGTTCATGAGCAGGTATCAACTCAATAACCTCCTCCAAATGGTCTAAGCCATAGCCATTGGCAGCATCAAAAGCCTCCAAAAATTCGGAAGGGATAGGCTTATTGGCCACCCAGGCAGCAAAAACAAAGGGCAAGCCGGTGTGCTGCTTCCAAGCTAGCCCTAGGTCATAAACATGCTCAAATCGGCTTAAGCTTGCCAAAGCCCTATCTCCAATGATCACCCCTGCGGTGGTACCCGTAATATTATCCATATACCCTTCTGTGGCAGCAATCAACTCCACCTCCTTCTTCCAATATTGAGTCAATAAAACCTTGGCCAACGCTACCGAAGTCCTACTTTGATTGTCTAAATAAACTCGTTCTATTTGCTCCATGGGTACTTGGCTAAATAATGCCACAGAAGCCACTACTCCCTCTGTTCCAATCACATATTTTGAAACTATTTGAGGAGTCGATAATAAGGGCATAATCGCCACAGGCACAAGGCCAATATCAATAGTACCTTCCAATAAATCCTGCGCAATTTTGGCTGGGTATGACTTAATTAAATCGATACGATCCTTAAAAGGAGACTGCTCCATTCCGAGTAATAAGGGTCGGGTGTTTAAATAACTTACCGCGCCTATGCGCCATCTTTTGTCCAATTGAATTAACTTTGCACAAAGAAAAACCTTTTTTTTAACATAGTAATTACTTGTTTAAAGCAACAGCCAATGTCGAAACTTACAGCCATTTCACCCGTAGACGGACGTTATCAAAAGCAAACTGCCTCTTTGAGCGCTTATTTTTCTGAATTTGGCTTAATTAAATACCGTGTTTTGGTGGAAGTGCATTATTTCTTATTTCTAGCAGATAAGAAGTTTTTCAAAGTCACCCCTGCCCTTAGAAAAGCATTGCTTGCGGTGGTTGAAAATTTTAGCGAAGCAGATGCAGAAAAAATTAAAACTATCGAGGCAACCACCAACCACGATGTAAAGGCTGTTGAATATTTTTTAAAAGAAGTATTAGATAAAAATAAAGCGAGTGAATTAAAAGAATGGATTCACTTTGGCTTAACCTCTCAGGACATTAATAACACGGCTATTCCTTTAAGCTGGAAAGAAGCCATGGAAAATACTATTTTACCTGCTTATATAAATTTGCAAAATAATTTATTTCAGTTAGCAAAAAAATGGAAGAAGATTTCATTATTAGCACGCACCCATGGGCAAGCGGCTTCACCAACTACTTTAGGGAAAGAGGTAATGGTATTTGTAGAAAGACTACATCATCAAGTAGAATTGTTTACTGCTATCCCTTATGCTGCTAAGTTTGGCGGCGCCACGGGAAACTTTAACGCACACCATATTGCTTTTCCTAAAAAGAATTGGGTAAGCCTTTGCAATGAATTTGTAGATGATGTATTGGGATTGCAAAGAATGCAGTTCACCACTCAAATTGAGCACTACGATCACTTTGCTGCACATTGCGATACTTTAAAACGTTTAAACAATATCTTAATTGATTTAAGCCGCGACATCTGGACCTATATCTCTATGGATTATTTCAAACAACAAACTAAAAAAGGAGAAGTAGGGTCAAGTGCCATGCCACATAAAGTAAACCCAATTGATTTTGAGAATGCAGAAGGAAATTTAGGAATGGCCAACGCCATTTTAGAACATTTAGCTGCCAAGCTTCCTATTAGTCGCTTACAAAGAGACTTAACCGATTCTACCGTTTTAAGAAATATTGGTGTTCCATTAGGACATATTACCATTGCTTTAAACTCTTTAGAAAAAGGATTGGGTAAATTAATTTTGAATGAAGAAAAAATGCAAGCCGATTTGGAAAATAATTGGGCGGTAGTAGCTGAAGCCATTCAAACTATTTTACGTCGCGAAAAATATCCAAATCCTTACGAAGCATTAAAAGATTTAACAAGAGGCAATCATAAGATTGATAAAAAGTTAATGCATAAATTTATCGACGGCTTAAAAGTAAATGCCACTATTAAGAAAGAATTAAAAGCTATTACGCCACACAATTATACTGGAGTAACTGCCGATTATTAGCATTTATCCTTACTCATGTAAATCATTGATAAGAAAATAGCTGAGTTAAATTTACTAGCCTTACTCTTCTGAATCGGACCTTTCGTTTGGAATTTCCTTAGATGAAATTATTTTCTTTTTTCTAGGCTCTTTTTTTGCCAGCAAACTATGAATGGGACTCATCCCCTCTTTTTCAATGGCCATGGTTAACACTTGGGCAGTAGCAGCTGCATCACCCCAAGCACGGTGCCGCCCTTCGATGCGAATTCCTAAATCGCGCGTTAAAGAACCCAATCCGTATTTTTCTAAGCCAGGAAACACCCGTCTGCTTAATTTAATGGTGCATAATTTGGGGGCCGACCATTGAAAACCCGATCTACCCAATAAATAATGAACAAAAGAGTAATCAAAGCTTACATTGTGCGCTACAAATACGCGGCCATTTAATAAATTATAAATCTGTGGAGCTAGTTCCTCAAATAAAGGCGCCCCTGCCACCATGGCATCGCTAATCCCCGTCATATTCACAATAAAGGGTGGAATTTTATGCCTAGGATTAATTAAAGACACGAATTTGCCTGTTACTTCTACCCCATTGTGAATCACAATAGCAATTTCAGTAATCCCCGCCGATTGGGGCGTACTTCCGGTGGTTTCAATATCTACAACAGCAAATTCCATAGCGTCGCTAAGGTCGTATTTTTTAGCAACTTATTGCTTGTCGCTTTTCCTTATTTTTGTAGCTTAATATAGGAAAAGAAGCAAAGCATGGAATTGAGTAAAAATTACCTACCGGGTGAAGTAGAATTGAAGTGGTATAAACATTGGGTGGACAGTGGTTATTTTCATAGTACCCCCAACGAAAAAAAGGCCTATACCGTTGTTATACCTCCGCCTAATGTTACCGGTGTGTTACACATGGGACATTGTTTGAATAATACCATTCAAGATATATTGGTGCGTCGTGCACGTATGCAAGGATTTAACCCATGTTGGGTTCCAGGTACCGACCATGCTTCCATTGCAACAGAAGCAAAAGTAGTAGCGATGTTAAGAGAAAGAGGTATTGCAAAATCTTCGTTAACCAGAGATGAATTTTTAGGATACGCATGGGAATGGAAAGAAAAATACGGAGGCATTATTTTGCAACAATTAAGAAAAATGGGTTGCAGTTTAGATTGGGAGCGTACTTCTTTTACCATGGATGCAGATTATTACGAATCGGTTATCAAAGTTTTTGTTGATTTATGTAAAAAAGGGAAGATTTATCGCGGCAAGAGAATGATTAATTGGGATGTGCGCGCTAAAACAGCTTTGAGTGATGAAGAAGTAATACATAAAGAAGTAGCAGGTAAAATATATCATTTACGTTATAAGTTAGATGTACCTGGCGAAGAGTATATCACTATTGCCACAGTGCGTCCCGAAACCATTTTGGGAGATTCGGCTATTTGTGTACACCCTAAAGACGATCGTTATAAAAAATTAGTGGGTCAATTTGCTTTTGTGCCATTAATTAATAGACGTATTCCTATTATTGCAGATGATTATGTTGAAATAGAATTTGGAACAGGCGCATTAAAGGTTACACCAGCACATGACATGAATGATTTTATTTTAGGGCAAAAATATAATTTAGAAGTGATTGATACCATGAATGATGATGGTACTTTATCAGAAGCAGCAGGATTATATATTGGTCAAGATAGAATTGACGTAAGAAAAATTATTACGAAAGATTTAGAAGCCACAGGAAATTTAGTGAAGATTGAAGACTATACGCACCAAGTAGGCTTTAGTGAAAGAACCGATGCCATTGTTGAACCAAGATTAAGTTTGCAATGGTGGGTGGATATGAAAAAAATAGCGGCACCTGCATTGGAAGCCGTGATGTCGGATGAAATTAGTTTTCATCCTGCTAAATTTAAAAATTTATATCGCCATTGGATGGAAGGCATCAAAGATTGGTGTATTAGTAGACAATTGTGGTGGGGACACCGCATACCCGCATGGTATGACGAAGAAGGTAATTTTTATGTAGCACATAATGAAGCAGAAGTCAACGCCAATCATCCAGAAACCAAAGGAAAAAAATTAACGCAGGACGCCGATTGTTTAGATACTTGGTTTAGTAGTTGGTTATGGCCTTTTGAAGTGTTTAAAGGATTATCCAATCCTAATAATGCAGAAGTAAATTATTACTACCCTACCAGCACTTTAGTGACTGCGCCTGAAATTATTTTCTTTTGGGTAGCGAGAATGATTATGGCGGGTGAAGAATACATGGGTAAAATTCCTTTCAAAGATGTTTACTTCACAGGAATCGTTCGTGATAAGCAAGGACGTAAAATGAGTAAAAGTTTAGGCAATTCTCCCGACTTATTGGGATTGATAGATCAATACGGAGCTGATGCGGTACGTTTTGGTATTATGATTGCCTCTCCTGCAGGAAATGATTTACTTTTTGATGAATCAACTTTAGAGCAAGGAAGAAATTTCAATAATAAATTATGGAATGCCACTAAATTATTGAAGATGTGGGAAGCACGTCAAAATAAAGATGGCGCTATTCCGGAAGATGCGCAATTTGCCATGGATTGGTTTCAAGCAAAATTAACGACTACTCAAAACGAAGTAGATGAAATGCTAAAAACTTTCCGTTTAAGTGAAGCTTTAAAAACTATTTATGGTTTAATATGGGATGATTTTTGTAGCTGGTATTTAGAATGGATTAAGCCAGGATTTGAGCAACCCATGCATCAAGGGGTATATGAAAAAACGGTTGAGTTTTACGATGCTTTATTACAATTACTGCATCCGTTCATGCCATTTATTACAGAAGAGATTCACCACACTTTAAAAACACAGACCGAGGATTTATGTGTTAAATTATATACGCCTACTTCAAAAGTAGATGATGCAGTATTAAATGCAGGGGCTTTATTGCAAAATGTGATTTCCACTTTACGTGATGCACGTAATAAAAATCAGATCAAACCAAAAGATGCCATTGAACTACATATTCAAACATCTAACAATGCGCCTTATCAAACCATACAAAATATTTTAGCGAAACAAATTAATGCTTCCGCTATTCAATATACAACAAGTGCCATTGGATCTTCAATCGTAGTGGCTTTAGAAAAAGATAAATTTTACATTGTCGCCGACCAAGCTATTGATACGGCAAGCTTAAAAGAGAATTTATTAAAGGACCTAGCCCATCAACAAGGATTTTTAATAAGTGTTGGAAAGAAACTAGACAACGAAAAATTTGTTCAAAATGCAAAACCAGAAGTATTAGCCATTGAACAAAAAAAGAAAGCAGATGCTTTGGCTAGAATTCAAACCATTGAAGAAAGCTTAGCTCAGTTAGTTTGAGAAAGTTTAACCGTTCAAATTAGTTTACAACAGATGAGTGAAATAATCATTACACGGGCAGGATTAGCTGATCGAGCTTTTATAAGATCTGTTTCTGAGCGCACTTGGCCTAGCACCTATGGGCATATTATTTCGCAGGAACAAATCGACTTTATGATGGACTGGATGTACAGTGATGAGTCCTTAGCCACTCAAATGGAAACCGGCTGTGAATTTTATATTGCAAGCATCAAAAAAGAAGATGGCGAATTGGATGCTGTAGGATTTTGCTCTGTGAGCGCGGAGAATAATGAACTTGGTGAAGAAAAAGAAAAATCGAAAAATTCTATAGCGCACAAACTTAATAAGCTATACGTGCTTCCTGCTGCACAAGGCACTGGCGCAGGAAAAGCTTTACTAAACAAATCGATTGAAGTAGCCAAAGCTGCAGAATCCACCTCTTTGTTTTTACAAGTCAATAAGCTAAACAAGGCCTACACCTTCTATTTAAAAAAAGGCTTCATCAAAGAGCACGAATTTAAATTTGATATAGGAAATGGCTTTTACATGGACGACTATGTGATGCGCTTGCATTTCTAAAATTAAGAACATCCTACCCTTCTTTAAATCCAATTCTATTTCTTTCATTCCATTTTACTCTATTGATAGTAAGATCCAACAAGTTTTCAATGGTATCATAAATCTTGTTAAGTTGAACGTCATGTTCTCCAATCCTCTCCCTCATTTCTTGAAGTTGCCCTTTAATAGAAGCATTTTTAAGTAGTACTCTTTTCATTTCAATAAACATTCTAATTATGGAAATATTCATCATTAAAGCTTTTTCACTTTTCAAAACTCCAGAAATCATTGCAACACCATGTTCAGTGAATGCAAAAGGTATTAATCTTTTATTTCTTTTATAACCAGATAATATTACAGATTTTGATATCATGTCATCCCATTCTTTTTCGGTCAATCGAAACATAAAATCAGATGGGAATCTTTGTTCATTTCTTTTGACTGCCTGATTTAATGTTTTCGTGTCTACTTCGTATAGAAATGCTAGGTCAAAATCCAACATCACCATTTCGCCTCTTATTTCATATATTTTTTGTTGTATTAAATTAATTCCTTCCATTTTAAAAAATTTCAAGTAAAATAGACTTTAAAACAAATGAAGACTTAAGTATAAATACCTTTTAGGGGTATGCGGTCACAATTTGTGACCGCATACCCCTAAAATCAGCCCTATGTGGTCACAAATTGTGACCACATACCCTTAGTAAATAAACTTTGTGTTTCTAAATCTTAGAAATAATCACCCCTTCTAAACTTGTTTGGCGATCGCCTGGATTGATCAAAATATCAATCTTGTTTTTATATCTCTTATTCATCAAATCATGAATAAACCAAATGCCATTAAAAACGCCTGCATTGGTTAATTTTACTTTATCACCGAAAGAAAATAATTTTTTTAAGTCTCTACTAACAGCAATTACTCTATGTTTTTTTGGATTCAAGCTATCTAATTTAAAACCACTGGCTGTTATAAGTGGTGTGCTATCCGTTTCGGCAGTGTCTGTTTTATAAGTGGTTAATGAAACCTTATTCATAGACTTTAAAACAAATGGGTATTTCATCGCAATAGCCCTTGTTTTGTCTCCAGGTTTTAGTATAAAATAAGCCCCCACAATAAAAAATAGGGCAATTCCAAGTCCAACGTACTTATTATATTTCATAATGAGCCTTTGATTGGTTTGTGATAATTATACTATTAAATGGGTTTGTTTGACTATGCCCATGATAAAAACGCTTTGTACCTGACTTATATTGTCGGCCTGGCTTAATTTGTTTACGTGGAAATTGTAATAACTGTTCATATCCTCGGTTACAATCTTCAACATAAAGTCAAATTCCCCCGAAATACTATAACATTCCACTACATCGGGCAACTCATTAATGAGTTTAATAAACTGTCCCCCCGATTGCTTACTGTGTTGATTCAGAGAGACATAGCAAATTACCATCAAGCCCTTCTTCACTTTTGTGCCATCAATTAAAGTAGCATATTGCTTAATCACCCCATTGGCCTCTAACCTTTTTATACGCTCATGTACCGGCGTGGTGCTCAAATGAATTTGGTCGGCAATTTCTTTTACTGTGATCCTGGCATTGTCTTGTAAAAGACGCAAAATGGCTAAATCCTTCTCGTCTAATGAAATGGATTGTTGTGTGATAGCCGAATCTACTAATGGAGTACTATTTTTCATCATTTTTTAGCATAAATAATCATAAAAATAGTATATAATAGCTGAAAATCCTAAAAATATCAAATATTTTATTATTTTATCCTATTGACTACCTTTGCCCCCTAAACAAAATAACATGTCTAACTTACAAAACATCGATTTTAGCCTACCTTATAAAGTAGCCGATATCACATTAGCAGATTGGGGTCGTAAAGAAATTCGTTTAGCCGAAGCAGAAATGCCAGGTTTAATGAGCATTCGTAGCGAATATGGACCAAGCCAACCTTTAAAAGGAGCTCGTATTGCGGGTTGCTTACACATGACTATTCAAACTGCTGTATTAATTGAAACATTAACTGCATTAGGAGCGGAAGTAAAATGGAGCTCTTGTAATATATTCTCTACACAAGATCAAGCCGCTGCTGCCATCGCCGCAACAGGTGTGGGTGTATTTGCTTGGAAAGGTCAATCTATTGAAGAAGGCGACTGGTGTATTGAGCAAACTTTATTCTTTGGTGGTGCAGACCGTCCTTTGAATATGATTTTAGATGATGGTGGTGATTTAACCAATATGGTATTAGATAAATACCCTCAGTTTGTTGCAGGTATAAAAGGATTAAGTGAAGAAACAACAACTGGTGTACACCGTTTATATGAGCGTATGGCTAAAGGTACTTTACCAATGCCAGCGATTAACGTAAACGATTCTGTTACAAAATCTAAGTTTGATAATAAATATGGTTGTCAAGAATCATTAGTTGATGCGATTCGTCGTGCGACTGATGTAATGATGGCTGGTAAGGTAGCAGTAGTTGGTTCATACGGTGACGTAGGAAAAGGATCTGCCGCATCTCTTCGTGGTGCTGGTTGTCGTGTAATGGTAACTGAGATTGATCCTATCTGTGCTTTGCAAGCAGCTATGGATGGATTTGAAGTAAGAAAAATGATTGACGCAGTAAAAGAAGCAGACATCATTGTTACTGCTTCTGGTTGTCGTGATTTGATCAACGAAAAACATTTTAGATCAATGAAAGACAAAGCGATTGTTTGTAATATTGGTCACTTTGATATTGAAATTGATATGGCTTGGTTAAATAAAAACTATGGTCATACAAAAGATACCATCAAACCACAAGTTGATTTATACAATATCGATGGAAAAGATGTTATCATTTTAGCTGAAGGCCGTTTAGTAAACTTAGGTTGTGCAACTGGTCACCCTAGCTTTGTAATGAGTAACTCTTTCTCTAACCAAACTTTAGCGCAAATAGAATTATGGACTAACCATAAGAACTATGAAAATAAAGTATACGTTTTACCTAAACATTTAGATGAGAAGGTAGCTCGTTTACACTTAGCTAAAGTAGGTGCTGAATTAGACGAATTAACAACTGAGCAAGCTGCTTATTTAGGTATACCTAAAGCAGGACCGTTCAAGTCTGACGCCTACAGATACTAAATTGAAATAATTCAAAATTCCCCTAGCCGTCCCGAGTAATCAGGGCGGCTTTTTTATGCAGGAATATTTTAAGTACCTTTAATCTAATTATTTAGACTAGGTTATTCTGCACAAATAGAAAGAACAGTCCAATTTCTACACATTTTATATTTACAATCAATAAAATTATAAAATATACAAGTTATTATTAATTGAACGAAGCTTACACTGCACAAAACAAATAGATAAGAGCACTTATATCCAACCCAAATGAATCACTTACTTTATAAATGCTTATTGACTCCCCTATTATTTTGTTTTAGTTTAATTGCGGGGGCGCAATTGAAAAGAATTGATAAAAATATTGCTTTATCCAAAGACACAGGTACTTTACAAAAAATTATAAAAATTTTCAAAGGCAAACCAAATTCTTTAATAGACTCCACTAATATTGCCATTAGCAGGTATATGAAATCGGTAGCTAGCTTTGAAGGTAAAATAATTCATAGTATTCAAATTGACCAAAAACATTTTGGATCCAGCATCAACAATACTAATAAAACAAAAAATGACGCCCTAACCAAAATCGCTGACAAACTTCACAATCAAACCAATGAGCATATTATAAGAAAAAATTTATTTATTCATGAGCATGAGCTTTTAGACCCTATGACCATTGCTTACAATGAAAAGTGGTTAAGAGATTTACCCTATATCCAAGATGCCCGAATACTAGCATCTCCCTCTTTAGCAGATACGAATCAAGTTGATTTGTATATTGTTACCAAAGACATCTTCCCTTTTGGAGGAAGCTTTGAAATAAGAAATGAAAATTCTTATAAAGCTACCTTTAGTACTGAAAATGCCAATGATGGGGGTAACTCATTTAAAATTAGCCACAACTTTGATAATAGTAGAGAAATTAAAACTGGCTGGGGTTTTGACTACATCAACAGAAATTTTCAAGGAAGTTTTACAGATATTTCATTAGGGGCTAAATCTTTTTCACCCAATGAAGCCAATGGCGATTTATCTGCCTCTGTAATTTATTTGAAAGGCAATAGACCTTTACTTACACCAAAAAGTAAGTGGATTTGGGGGTTCGAATGGAACAATTCAAGTAATGAAAATGTATTCCCAAGCAAGTGGTCTGATTCTTTATATAACAGCACCTTCAATTACGACTTGAAGCATTTTGATGCTTGGATTGGTTATCAAATATTTAGCAGAAATCAATCTTTTGAAAGTAATCATCCGCATTATTTTATTCAATTGCGTTATTTAGAAAATATTTATAAACAAAGGCCATTAGATTATTTATCCCAAATTGATAAAAACTATCAAAATATTGAAGCCTTCTTAAGTTCATTTACTCTATTCAAGCAAAAAATTATTCGAACGCAATATTTATATGGCTTTGGCAGAAATGAAGATTTACCCACTGGAAAATCCTTGGTCATTACCACAGGCCAATATATAAGAGAAAAAACGCCCCTCCCTTATTTAGGCATTCAATTGGAAACTTATAAATTACTTCCTAATGAAAGCTTTAGGCATATTAATATAAGTAGCGGAGCAAGTTATGAAAATCAACAACTTCAAGATGTGCGTTTCTTAGCCAGCTTAGAACAAATAAGCAAGCTTCATTATTTAGAAAGTGGATACAAGTACCGATTTATTTTAAATTTAAGTTTTGCAGAAACGCTTAAAAATAAATTCAATGAAGCCTTACTCATTAATAGTAATTATGGCATTCCACAATTAAATAAAGAACGTATTTATGGGGGTACCCGAATTAGCGCTAACTGGGAATCGGTTTGGTACAATTCAAGGTCTTTTTTTGGATTCAGAACCTCCCCTTTTGCTTTTGGGAATATCACTTATCTTAGAACAGTGGGCAGTCCCATACGATCAGGTGATATTTATTCTTCTATTGGAACAGGGATGCGGGTGAGAAATGAATACCTAATTTTTGGCACCGTAGAGTTAAAAGGATATTATTTTCCTAGAACCAATAATCTTATTAGTCCATGGAATATAAGTTTACTCACCAACATAAGATATAAATACAACTCAAGTATTATTAGCAAGCCCGATTTTGTTCAAATAAATTAAATTTACTCAACTTTTCGAACCCCTATTTGTTATAGATATATGGTTATAGCCTATAATTTTTTAGCAAGCTGGCAATTATTCCCAGAAAAAAGCGAATTCGAATACCAGCTAGTTCCCAAATCGGGAAATTACAAAATAGAAAGCGTTCAAAATGCGCATGCACTAAGCTTTAGTCATAATTGGGTCAATATTGAAAATGAAGCCTTTTATGCTCAATACAGTGTAATACCTAATGGAATAGCGCAAGATTTTGATAATCTTTTATTAGCCGACCAAGTCATAGCAGAGGTAAATAACGGCTCCTGCTTAACTGTTCAATTTAATAAAGACAATAAAGAAGTACTTAAAGTAGTACATGAAATATTGGCCAATGGATTTTTAAAAGTAACCCAATTGGGATTTAAAGAAAATGGAGACCCTTTTAAAAATATAGAAATATACCATAAACAATTAAGTGTGCTCCCTTATGCTTCCTCTGCAGGTAGCGTGGCTATTAGGCCCACCAAAGAAGGAGTAATAAAACACAAGGCCTTATCTGCCATGGAGGATCAAACCAATATGCAGTTGAATCAAATTAAAGAGCAAATTGAATTATTAGCAAGGCAAGCACAAGAAATTAGAAAGCGTAAAGAATTAAGTTTAATGATTTATGAAGCTAAAATAACTTTCAAACCACAAATTGGGCAAGTATACCATGTGTATGAAAAAACAGATGGGTCACATGTGCTTTCTTTAGTAGCTCCTAGTGAATGGGGCGGCGGCTCCGGACCTTTTGCCGGTTTTATTGCAACCGTAAAATTATTAGCCGACCATACTTGGATTGAAGTTGCTTAGCATTAATTGCTAGGTAGGTAAAATGGTATCACAGAAATTATAGTAGTAGGTAGTAGGTAATAGTATATACTACAAGTACTAATAACCGTACTTAGCTAAAATAGTATCTACCTTTTTTTCAACAGTGGCATCTTTTACAACAGCAGGTGAATGATGCTTTTTAATTGTGGCATCAAAAATTAAAGGCCCTTTACAACCCCAATGTTTATTAGAAATAAAACTATCTACCCCTTCCATATCTTTAGCAGGATTGGTTCTAGTAAAAGTAGCCCAAATGAAATTATTATATTCAGCCGCCATCCATGTAGCATCTTCTGTAATAATAAGCATCGCTACGCCTTCTTTTTCTAATAATATTTCTCCGCTGCCCTTTAAAATTTCTTGTAGTGAAGCAATAGAAACATTATTGGCATTTAAAGCGATCACCCCTGGCATAATTAATTGCGCATTGGCCTGTAATGCATTTATTATTTCGGGAATGGATGTGGCTAAATTTCTTCGTACATCTCCATACGCCGCCAATACTAATTTAGAACCACTGTTTAAACCATCACCTGAATAATCCAAGGTATCCATGGTCGTGTTAGTATGAAAATGCAGGTCGGTTGAGAAGTCCATCCTGGATAAAATGTAATGTAAAAATTCAGGTACTTTATTGACATCCAATTTTAATTCTTCATTCCTACTTGTAGCCCCCTTTTTATTATTGGAAGCTTCCGCCGTAATCCAAATAAATTTGGCCAAGCTTAATTGGCCTGTTCCTAAAATATGATTGGCAATGGTTAAAATTTCTGCTGGTTTTTTATTTTCCAAATACGGCGTATACCTTTCACTACCTATGGCCAATAATAATGGATGTACCCCAGCGGCGTCCACTGCATGTACTTCTTTTAAACCCGGTATTTCATTGGATACCGCAGATCCAGTAATAGCATGTATCAATTGGCCAAAGCTAGTATCTTCTTGTGGCGGCCTACCTACCACCGTAAAAGCCCAAATTGCATTTTTTCTGGCATATACTTTATGCACCTTCATTACAGGGAATGGATGTTGCAAACTATAATAGCCTAAATGATCTCCAAATGGTCCTTCAGGTTTATTTTCTCCAGGATACACTTCTCCCGTAATAACAAAATCGGCATCGGTGCTCACACAAAATCCATCCACATAAGTATACGCAAAACGTTTTCCAGCTAGCACGCCTGCAAAATTCATTTCACTCATTCCTTCCGGAAGCGGCATTACTGCAGCTACTGAATGAGCAGGAGGGCCACCAATAAAACAACTTACTTTTAAGGGCAACCCTTTATTGTTGGCTTTGGTTTGATGTACCCCAATACCACGATGCAATTGATAATGCAACCCAATTTCTTTATTTAAAATATAATCATTGCCATTTAATTGAATACGGTACATGCCTAAATTAGAATTTCCAATTCCTGGCTTATCCGCATCTTCCGTATACACTTGAGGAAGGGTTACAAAAGCACCTCCATCCATTGGCCAATGATGAATCAATGGTAAATCACTAATATTTATCTCTTCAAACAATACTGGCTTAGTCAATGGTAAATTATTAGGCAATGCATTAAATGCTGCGGGCAAAGCTGCTAAAGATTTAATGGGATTTTGAAGCGCCGCTAATGGATTAATTTTTATATCAATCAATTGTTTAACGGCAGGAAGCGTATCTCTAAAAATAAATTCACTACGTTCTAAAGTTCCAAAAATATTAGAAGCTGCACGAAATTTTGATCCCTTCACTTTTTCAAATAAAATAGCAGGACCTTTTTGTTCAAAAATGCGCAAATGTATTGCTGCCATTTCTAAATAAGGGTCCACTTCTTCTTTAATACGTAAAAGCTGCCCGGTCCGCTCTAAATCCAATAAACAAGCCTCTAAACTAGAATAAGCCATTCTCTTATATTTGAGATACAAAAATAACTTAAATTCGCCTATGACTCGTTTAAGTGTAAACATAAATAAGATTGCTACTTTAAGAAATAGCCGTGGTGGCAATAACCCCAATTTAGTGCAGGTGGCCAAGGATTGTGAGCGGTTTGGCGCCGAGGGGATCACTGTTCACCCACGTCCCGACGAAAGACATATTCGCTACCAAGATGTTTACGATTTAAGCGCTATAGTGACCACAGAGTTCAACATTGAAGGCAACCCCAAGGAAGAAAAATTTGTACAATTGGTATTAGCCAATAAGCCACATCAAGTTACTTTAGTTCCCGATACATTAGGACAATTAACAAGCGACCATGGTTGGGATACGATTAAAGAACAATCTTATTTACATAATATTATTACTGTTTTTAAAAATGCGGGGATTCGAGTTTCTATTTTCGTGGACCCAAATGAAAAAATGGTAGAAGCCGCAGCAAGCACTGGAACAGATCGTATTGAATTGTACACAGAAATGTATGCCACCCAATTTGCTGCAGGCAAAAAAGAATTAGCCATTGCCCCCTATATTGCGGCTGCCAAATTAGCCAAAAAAATAGGACTCGGTATTAATGCAGGACATGATTTAGACAGAATTAATTTGCCTTATTTAGTGCACCAAATTCCTTTTATTGATGAAGTAAGTATTGGTCACGCCTTAATTAGCGAAGCAATTTATTTAGGATTAGAAAATACCATTCAGTTATATAAAAGAGCGCTGATCACTAATTCTTTATAAATACATAAAAAAAGAGCCTCATCATAGAAATACAATATTGCTATTTAAATTATTAAAAAAGATACATGAGATTCAAAAAAATAGTTGCTTTTATTTTATTAACATTATCCATTCTTTCAATAAGTAATAGTAAAGCGCAAGAAAAATTTGGCCCCACCCCTTCTGCGCAACAATTGGCATGGCAGGAGAAAGAGTTTTATTTATTTATGCATTTTGGACCCAATACTTTTACCAATTTAGAGTGGGGAAAAGGCAGTGAAGATCCTAATGTATTTAACCCTACACAAATAGATTGTAATCAATGGGCCCGTATCGCCAAGGCATCAGGTGCCAAAGGAATAATTATTACGGCTAAACATCATGATGGCTTTTGTTTATGGCCTAGTAAATTTAGTACGCATACGGTAAGAGAAAGCAAGTGGATGAATGGAAAAGGTGACGTCATTAAAATGTTATCAGAAGCTTGTAAGAAAGCGGGTATTGAAATGGGTGTTTATATTTCACCATGGGACAGAAACCATCCTAAATATGGCACACCTGCTTATAATGACATTTACATTCAAACCATGAAAGAATTATTGACTGGTTATGGTAAATTTTTTGAATTGTGGTGGGATGGAGCCAATGGCGAAGGAGCTAATGGAAAAAAACAAGTGTATGATTTCAAACGCTTCCAAGATTCTGCATTGGCCTATCAATCTCATTTAGTCATTTTTAGTGATATTGGTCCGCATATTCGTTGGATTGGAAATGAAGATGGAATTATTAATGAAACCAATTGGAACTTATTAGATACTGCTGGATTTAAAAGAGGAGAAGGTGCTCCACCAACAGATACTTTAAATACAGGTAATTATAATGGTAAAGTATGGATTCCTGGTGAAGCAGATGTATCTATTCGAAAAGGATGGTTTTACCATGAAGAAGAAGATAATACCGTTAAAACGGACAAACAACTATTTAACTTGTATTTAAAAAATGTAGGCAGAGGTGGTAATTTTTTATTGAATGTTCCACCCAACCGTAAAGGATTAATTTCCCCTGCAGATTCCGCTTCATTGATGGATTTTAAAAAAATGCGTGATGCTGCATTTAAAACCAATGTTTTTAAAAACGCCACTATTAAAAATCATGGCAATGAAATGGAGATTTGTTTAAACCAAGCGGCCACTTTTAATACCTTACAATTGCAAGAACAAATTAAATATGGACAAAGAGTCATTAGCTTTGAAATTCAAGTAGGAGATAATGAAAGTAGTTTAAAAAAGATTGCTTACAGCAGTACTATTGGACGAAAAAAAATAATCCAATTCCCTACGGTGACAGCTAAATGCATTAAAGTGAAAATCACAGCCGCTAAGGCCACTCCAGTATTGGGCGCCATAGCGGCTTATTTAATAAAGGAATAAGCAGCTAAAACATCCAATAAAAGAAAAATATTATTTAAAAATAGAAGTTTAAATTAACTTGCATCAAATTTCAATTATGTCTACACCTGCATTAGTTGGTATTATAATGGGAAGCGATAGCGACTTAAACATCATGCAGGCAGCTGCAGATGCTTTAAAAACAATCAATATCCCTTTTGAATTAACCATTGTTTCGGCACACCGTACCCCTGATCGTTTGGTAGACTATGCTAAAACAGCTCGTACAAGAGGCTTGAAAGTAATTATAGCAGGAGCAGGTGGCGCAGCTCATTTGCCTGGTATGGTTGCTTCACTCACTAGCTTGCCTGTTATTGGAGTTCCTATTAAATCGGCTAATTCGGCGGATGGATGGGATAGCATATTATCCATATTGCAAATGCCAGGTGGCGTACCCGTAGCAACAGTCGCATTGAATGGTGCTAAAAATGCAGGCTTATTGGCTGCCCAAATAATTGGAAGTTCGGATGCTAAAATTGGTGCTAGAATGGATGCTTACAAATTAAATTTAGAAGCGGAAGTAATGATTAAAGTAGAAAATATGAAAGCTACTTGGAACAATGAATTTGATAAAAAGTAATTTAGCCCTATATTTTTATATCTAGTCCTAGCGTTTATTAGGACTAATTTCGTCTTTGCTTATTGCTCAATTGAAATAATTGAAAAGCCCGATTCCATGGTTTTTGAATTTTCCATGATGGCCTCCACCCAAGTCCAATCATATACCCCCACCCACTCTGAAAAATTCTCCACCCTTTCTTGTAAACTATTTTGGGGAAACAATTCAGCTTTAATAGTATGAATTCTATTGATAGAAGTATGTTGTTTTCTTTTTTCGGCACGAATCATTTTCTTTTCCAATAACTCTAGCTTTTTTTGCGCCTGTATAGATAAATTCAATGCATGATCTCCTAAGGAAGCATCAATTTTAATTACATCCTGCTGAATGGATTCGTATAATTTATTCAATGCTGCAATATGCTCGGTTAAAGCCAAATTTTCCTTAGCTTGTTTTTTAACAAAAGCTATTTCTAAATCTAAAGTAGTTTTAAATAATTCCCCCAGCTCAAATTCAAGTGAATTCCATTGGCTGTATTGCTTCTCCTTAATAAATAAAAATGAATTACGCAATTGCAATACTGGATAATGCACACACACTTCTTCAAAAACATTTTTTAGCTCCATCCAATAAGCGAGTTCGCCGCCTCCACCAATAAATACCACACCAGGCAAAATGGTTTCCTGATACACCCCTCTTAAAATTACATTCGGGCTAAACCTTTCTGGATGGTCTTTTAGTTCTTTTAAAATTTCAGTCTGTGTAAAATTAATATTGGTATCTACAATGCTATATACCTCTGCTTTTAATTCGATACGCGCTCGTAAATCATCCTTTAAATAAAATAGATTTAAGGAGCGTCCTTCGGATTGGACATGGTATTCGGCACTTAATTTTTTTAAACTAGGCTGTATGGCTTTGTGGGAAAATTGACTAACCAATTCTTTTTCCATCACATTGGTAAATAAAGATTTGAGCGCTGCGTCGTCTGGTTGCAATACCACCAAACCATATTGACCAAAATAAGCATGTACTAAATACAAAGTGGCTTCGATGATGGTATTTCCTTTTTGATAGGCTTCTTTAAGTGTTTCTAATGTTTTTTTACCTGCTGGCTTTACCGCCCAATAGCCTTCAATGTTTTGCAATAATTGTAATAACCCGTCGTCCACTTTCATTCTACCAATGGCTCCGGTTTGTTTGGTATTCCACTGATGCGTAACACCCCCTATTGTACAACTTCCAACTTCGGCAATATCGGCATCTTCAGATCCCATATAATACACGGGTACAAAATTATTTTCTGGGAATTGTTTTTTTAATTCAGCAGCTAATTGAATGGCTTGAATGATTTTATAAAAAAAATACAAAGGCCCTGTAAACAAATTGGGTTGATGAGCAGTAGTAATAGTAAATGTATTTTCTTTTCCCAGTAATTGAATATTAGCGCGCACGGTATCCAAGGCTGAACTGTTTTTGCCTTTTGAATGAATCGCCAATTGATCATATTGTTTATTCAATACTTCTACTAAAAATTTTCTATTGGTTGGATATTTTTTTCTTTGCTCAATGGCTTCTTTTACTCCCGCAATAGTTGAAGCATAATTTACAAAACTTTGTGCAGTCCCTTTGGCTTCCATGTAATCATTTACCAACGGAGAAAAAAATCCGGTGGATCGATAAGGAATCTGCGTTGCTTTAAATTTCATTAGTGATTAAATCTTTCAGGATTATAAGAACTAATGTCAATGCTGGTTGGTTTTTCATCTATTATTTCTGATACTAATTTACCGGTGCCTGCACCCAAACTTAATCCCACCATGGCGTGCCCAGTAGCCACTACTAAATTGTTCCATTTTTTTGTTCTACCAAGATAAGGTAATCCATCGGCAGAACAAGGTCTATAACCATACCATACTTTGTCTAAAGTAGGCACTGGAATATCAAAGGATGGATAAAAACTTTTAACTGCTTTAAGTATACCCACCACTCTATTTAATTTAGGTGCGGAATTAGTGGTTGTAATTTCCATGGTTCCACCAAAGCGCATTTTATTGCCTTCAAAAGGAGTGAGTGCCACCCTGCCTTCCACCAATACCGAAGGATAATTGGTTTGATAAGGTGTATTTTCTATAGTCATAGAATAACCACGTCCTGGCATCAACAATAAATCCATATCTAATATCTTAGCCAGCTCTCTACTCCAAGAACCAGTGGCTAATACTACTGCATCTGCCTTATATTTATTTGAGTCGGTAATGACCGCATTAATTTTACCATTACTCTTTTCAAAATTAACCACCGCTTCATTGGTTTTAAAAACTACTCCTTTGGTTTTTAAATCTGCTATCAATTGTTGCATTAATTTATTAGGATACAAATGTCCATCACAACCAAAATGAATTGCGCCTATTGCATTTATTTTATGATTGGGCTCCATCGCAAATAATTCTTCTTGATTTAAAAGTCTAGTATCTGTTAAACCAATTTCATGTGCTTTATGTACTAAATGATGCGCATGATCTCCTGCTTTTTGCGTTTGAAAAATCTCTAACAACCCTTTATGTTCGTAGGCAAATTTAAATTGTGGCAATGATTCCCAATGCGCATACCATTGCTTAGACATTAATGAATAATCTCTTAAGGGGATAGCCGCTTTGTTTACATTTTCTTCCGTAGCCATTTTCATAAACTTTAGCCCCCACTTAATTAAACTCATGTCCAACCTTGGCTTAACATAAAAAGGACTTTGCGAATTGAGCATCCATTTTAAACCCTGTTTAACAATACCAGGTGTAGCCAATGGAACAAAATGACTAGGACATATATAACCACAATTGCCATAAGAGCAGCTATCGGTCATATCTGTTTGATCAATCACTGTTACTTGATGTCCTGATTCTTGTAAAAAATAGGCACTACTTAAACCAATAATACCCCCTCCAATAACAATTACTTCCATAGCATTAATTAATAAGCAAATTTCGTAAAAAATGTGCGCATAACCCCAATAAATTTGAAGGTTTATTTTACCTAAACAAAGCTAAACTACCTGGAAACCATTAGCATAGGGATCGTCCTTAGGATCTATAGATATTGTATTAAATCCTACTATCTTAGCCCAGCCTTCAATAGAAGGAATAATGGCAGCTTGTTCCCCTATGGTGGTCGTAGCTTCTACCTTTCCTATGAAAACAGACCCAATGATACTTTCATGTAAAAATGGTTCCCCAACGGTTAATTTTCCTTTGGCATGCCAATGAGCCAATCTTGCAGAAGTCCCTGTGCCACAAGGTGACCTGTCAATAGCCTTATCCCCATAAAACACCGCATTGCGTGCCGTATTTTTTGCATCCAGCACTTTACCCGTCCATAAAATATGAGAGCAGCCATTGATCGTAGGATCATTGGGATGAACAAATGAATGCAATTCATTGATACGCTTTCTTAAAACAGGACTCCATGCAATGAGCTGTCCTGCCGTATAATTTTCTATTCCTTTGAAATTTTCTTGTACTTCTACAATGGCATAATAATTACCCCCATAACAAACATCTATATTCAACAAGCCTAAATCGGGACAATCAACTTGAATGTTTTGTGCTGCCATAAAGGAAGGCACATTCGTTAATTTAACCGAACTCACTTTATCACCCTTCATGGTATATTCAATTTGTACTAACCCTGCTGGCGCTTCCATTCTAATTTTACCAGGCACTTTAGGTTGAATTAAACCGGCCTCTATGGCTACGGTTATAGTGCCAATGGTACCATGGCCACACATCGGTAAACAGCCGCTGGTTTCAATAAATAATACTGCAACATCATTGGCAGGATCATGAGGTGGGTACAAAATACTTCCGCTCATCATATCATGACCACGTGGTTCAAACATGAGCCCCTTTCTTATCCAATCAAATTCTTTCAAAAAATGCTGACGCTTTTCGCTCATCGTATTGCCTTCTAAAGCAGGGCCGCCTTTGACCACTACCCGAACAGGATTGCCGCAGGTATGGGCATCAATACATTCAAAAACAGATCCAGATAATTGATAGGATCCAAAATTCTCTACGCTGATTGGTTTTGTTGTAGCCATGAGATAAAATTAATACATTTGAGGACGAAATTGTACTTTGCGCGCGCAAATTTATTAATATGGAAACCTACGGTAAAATTTTATTGATTGCCATGCCAGCCTTTTTATTGTTGGTACTATTTGAAAAGTGGTATGGATGGAAAAAAGGCTTTGAAACGGTGAATACCTTGGATATGATTTCAAGTTTAAGCTCGGGAATAACCAATTCCACCAAAGACGTATTGGGCATTAGTATTGCTATATTAAGTTATGGCTGGTTTGAAAAGCATTTAGCCATAATGCATGTACAGTCAAGCATTTGGTTGTATGTGATTGCCTTTGTATCCCTTGATTTTGCTGGTTATTGGGTACATCGTTTGGCACATTCCTATAATTTTTTCTGGAACAATCATATTGTACACCACAGCAGTGAAGAATACAATTTAGCTTGTGCCTTAAGACAAAGCATTTCGGTTATTTTTAGAATTTATGCATTTTTATTAATCCCAGCAGCCATTTTCGGTGTGCCTAGTTCGGTCATAGCCGTGGTGGCGCCCCTGCATTTATTTGCTCAATTTTGGTACCATACAAGACATATAAAAAATATGGGTTGGCTAGAGTTTATTATAGTCACCCCAGCTCATCATAGAGTGCATCATGCAATTAATCCAGAATACTTGGATAAAAACTATGGTCAAATTTTTATTATATGGGATAAATTATTTGGAACCTTTGTTCAAGAACAAGATAGCATCCCTGCAGTATATGGCATAACAAGGCCCGTTAAAACCTGGAACCCCATTAAAATTAATTTCATGCACATGTGGTTATTAATACAAGATGCATGGCATACTAAAAGTTGGAAAGATAAATGTAGAATATGGTTAATGCCTTTGGGATGGAGACCGGAAGATGTGATTGAAAAGTATCCTGTAGATAAAATTAAAGACGTGTATCATTTCGAAAAGTACCATACCAATGCTTCTCCATCCATGAAATTGTATTTATGGATTCAATTATTTTGCATGTTATTGCTAGTAAGTTATTTATATGGGAATATTGCCAGCATTGGGCATAACAATATTTTTATTTATGGTGCTTTTATTTTTGCTCAGGTATATGCCTTAACTGAATTCATGGACCGCAATAAAAATGCATGGAAAATGGAAGCTATTAAGAACATACTTTGTGTTTATTGGATAGTTACTAAGGGAGATTGGTTTGGGTCTAATCAATTGTCTACCCTCATTGCCCCTATTGCATTAAGTTATTTTGTAGCAAGCTCCGTGACTGTTTACTACCTTTCTAAAAATAATAATGATAGTAAAATAGAGGAAGCTACTAAAAGGGCTAAGTTATTTATACAGGAGTAGCGTTCAAATAAGTTTAAAGTAAATCTAATGATAGGTTAGAATGTTTCCGAATCATATATTCATTTATCAATCCTTCATTCATCAATCATTCATTAATCATTGATTAGCCTACCTGATCTTGAGTTAATTTCCCATCAACTTTTCTCCAAATATTTAATGGATTGTTATTTTGTAAAGCCAATGGCAATAAGTGCATAGGCCAGTTTTGAAAAGAGATTGGACGTAACCATCTTTTCACTGCATTCACCCCTACTGCTGTAAATCTGCTATCGGTGGTGGCAGGATAAGGACCTCCATGTACCATGCTATCACAAACTTCAACACCCGTAGGTACTCCATTAATTAAAATACGACCTGCAATACTTAATGATAAGTTTAATAACTCGGGATGGCTCGCAAAGTCTTGATCGCTTCCCATAATAGTGGTTGATATTTGTCCTTGAACACTTTTCCATACCTGCTTTAATTGTTCCATAGAACTACATTCAATAAGTATAGAATAAGGGCCAAAAACTTCTTCTGCTAAATTGGGATTGCTTAAAAATGTAGAAGCGTCTACTGAAGTTAACACTGGAAAACCGCTATCGGAGGTAGGCGTATTAGCGGTTAAACAAGTAATACCTTTTTGTGCAAGCGCATGCGTACTATTTTTAAAATAAGTTGCTTGTATTCCTTCATGCAACATGGGTGATGGTGCAATCAAATTCATTTCGGCAGCTAATGTATTTTTAAAATTAGTTAAAGCTTCACTTTTTACACCAATTAAAATACCTGGATTGGTACAAAATTGTCCCATGCCTAAAGTAATAGAAACTGAGTAATTTTTTGCAATGGATGTTGCATTATTCACCAAAGCGTCTTCCAATAAAACCACTGGATTCACGCTACCCATTTCAGAAAAAACAGGGATGGGATTTTTTCTGCTGCTTGCATAATCTAATAAAGCACGACCACCAGTACGAGAACCTGTAAAACCTACTGCTGCAATTTCATCGGCTTGCACTAAACTTTTACCTGTTTCAAAATCGGTTGCTGTTACATGTTGGAAAACATGTGCAGGCATATGAGTGGTTGCTGCTGCTTCTTGAATGGCAGTTGCCACTAAAGTAGAAGTAGCTAAATGTCCTGGATGTGCTTTTACAATAACAGGACAGCCCACTGCTAATGCACTTGCAGTATCTCCTCCTGCTGTAGAATAAGCAAAAGGAAAATTACTTGCACCAAAAACCACTACAGGCCCTAATGGGTGCATCATTAATCGAATATCGGGCTTAGGAGGTGTTTTAGTAGGTATAGCCGTATCTATACTGGCTTCAACATAATTACCTTCCTTTAACATGGTGGCAAACATGCGCAATTGAAAACAAGTACGTCCTCTTTCCCCAGTTAAACGAGCTAAAGGCAAATTGGTTTCTTTATTAGCTTGTTCTAATAAGGTATCTCCTAATGCTTCTATATTATTAGCAATGGTTTCTAAAAATAATGCTCTTTGCAATGGTGTGGTAATAGAATACTGCTCAAATGCAATAGCCGCATTTTGGGTAATTTCAGAAATACTACTCATTAAATATTTTCTTGTAAAATTTATAAACTATGAAATTCAGGAAGCGTAGGTCTGTTTTTTACTCCAGTATCAATAATGGATTCAATTCTTACTCTTTCTTCTCCCTCTAATATTAATCTTGGTTTTCTTACAGTCTCAGAACCTATGCCTGTTTTAGCTTCTGCAAATTTGATGTATTGTACCAACTTCGCATGAATATCTAATTCTAATAATGGCATAAACCATCTGTAAATTTCTGTAGCCTCTGCAATCTTTCCAGCCTTGGCTAACTTATAGATAGCCACTGTTTCTGCAGGGAAAGCACATACTAAACCTGCTACCCATCCATCAGCACCAAGCAATAATTCTTCTAATGCCAAAGTATCTACCCCACATAAAATTTTAAATCTATCCCCAAATGCATTGCGCATTCTTGTTAAATTGGTTACATCACGGGTAGATTCTTTTACTGATTGAATATTAGGTACTTTAGCCAATTCAGCAAACATAGCAATGGTTACTTCTATTTTATAATCAACAGGATTGTTGTAAATCATAATAGGTAAAGAAGTACTTGCAGCAATGTCTTTAAAATATTGCACTGTTTCACGATGATCTGATTTATAGCGCATTGGAGGCAATAACATCAATCCCTTTGCTCCCCATGTTTCTGCATCTTTAGCACATTGAATGGCTACACTCGTACTTCCTTCTGCAATATTAATTACAACAGGTACTTTCCCATTAACAATTTTAACAGTCTCTTTTACTAATATTTCTTTTTCAGCAATAGATAAGACACTGGACTCGCCCAAAGTGCCCCCTAAAATAATTCCATTTACACCAGCTGCCAATTGGGCTTTAATATTAACGCTAAATAAATCTAAATCCAAAGTATCCTTATCGGTAAACTTGGTAGTCACTGCGGGGAATACCCCTTTCCAATCTATTGCCATAATATGATTTTTATTGTAATAAAATAAGAACCTCAATTTAACGAAAAAAAATGAATAAAACAGCCCCTATCATTAACCAATTATACAATCAACTAGCCCACCAATTCCCCTTCTAAATCGTAATCATAGGCTTTGGTTATTTTAACCATTACAAAATCACCTGGCTTTAAACGCTTTGTGGTATTAATCACTACTTCATTGTCTACCTCCACACTATCAAATTCGGTGCGACCTAAATAACGTCCAGCTTCTTTCTTATCCACTAATACTTTTAACACTAGCCCCTCTTTTAATTGATTTCTAGCCAAACTAATTTCTTGTTGCACTTCCATAATCTCTTCGGCGCGTCTTTGCTTTTCTGCTGCAGGCACATCGTCCACTAAATCATGCGCACTGGTGTTTTCCTCATGACTATAAGTAAATATGCCTACTCGGTCAAATTGATGTTCAATTAAGAACGCTTTTAATTCTTCAATATCCTCTAATGTTTCCCCAGGAAATCCGGCAATTAATGTAGTTCGAATAGCAATGCCCGGAACACGGTTACGAATTTCTTTAATCAATTCTGCCATTTCTTCTCGGGTAATATTACGCTTCATAGCAGCCAACATATTATTGCTGGCGTGTTGTAATGGAATATCAATGTATTTGCAAATATTATCGCGCTCTCTCATCACATCCAATACTTCTAATGGGAACTTACTTGGATAAGCATAATGCAAACGTATCCACTCCAAGCCTTTTACATCGGCTAATGCATTTAATAAATCAGGTAAAGCTCTTTTTTTATAAATATCCAAACCATAATAAGTTAATTCTTGTGCAATTAACATTACCTCTTTGACTCCTTTTTTAACCAAGCCTTCTGCCTCGGCTACTAATTGCTCAATGGTTTTACTTACATGTTGCCCACGCATTAAAGGAATGGCACAAAAAGAACAAGTACGGTTACAACCTTCACTTATTTTTAAATAAGCATAATGCGATGGCGTACTTAATAATCTTTCGCCCAATAATTCTGCTTTGTAATTGGCATTTAATTGATTCAACATCAAAGGCAATTCCATGGTGCCAAACCAAGCGTCTACTTCTGGGATTTCTAAAGCTAAATCGTTTCTATATCTTTCGCTTAAACAGCCCGTAACATATACCTTATCTAATTTTCCTTTTTTCTTTAAAGCCACCTGATCCAATATCGTATTCACGCTTTCCTCTTTTGCTTTATCAATAAAGCCGCAGGTATTTACCACTACTATATTGTGGTCTAACTTTTTATTTTCATGGACCACTTCAATTTCATTAGCCAATAATTGCCCACTAAGCATTTCGCTATCCACTAAGTTTTTGCTACAACCTAATGTGATAATGTTTACTTTATTTTGTTTGAGCGTTTTTGCTTTCATGTTATTTTATTAAACGAAATTTATTTATGTACCTCGTTGGTAAAATGAAAAGTAATATCGGGGTTATTGGTAATTTCTGTATTTAAAAACCATTCGCTTTGTGCTAAGTACACAGGCGCTTCATCTTTGTCCATAGCCGCGTTCTGTTGCTTGAAACGTAAAAAATCATGTAATTTATTTTGGTCTTTAGAAGTTAACCAGCAGGCTTTGTAAAAAGGCAGGGTTCTAAATTCACAAGCAGCTCCATATTCTTGTAACAAACGGTATTGAATTACTTCAAATTGTAAATCGCCCACACAACCAATAATTTTTTTATTGCCTCCAAACTGTGTAAACAATTGCGCTACCCCTTCGTCGGTTAATTGGGTAATGCCCTTTTCTAGTTGCTTTGTTTTTAATGGATCTTTATTGACTAGTTCCTTAAATATCTCCGGTGAAAAAGTAGGAATACCTGTAAAGTAAAATTTCTCGCCCTCTGTTAAGGTATCTCCAATTTTAAAATTACCGGTATCAAACAAGCCCACTACATCGCCTGCATATGCATCTTCAATCACATCCTTACTGCGCGCCAAAAAACTATAGGGATTGCTAAAACGTACGTCTTTTTCTAAACGCACATGTTTGTAATAAGTATTGCGTTCAAATTTTCCACTACATACCCGCATAAAGGCAATCCGGTCACGGTGCTTCGGATCTAGGTTGGCATGTATCTTAAATATAAATCCACTAAACTTATCTTCTCCAACGCCCAAGGTTCTGGTATTGGTTTCTCTATCTCTTGGGACAGGTGCAATTTGTATAAACGTATCCAACATTTCCTTCACCCCAAAGTTGTTGACGGCAGATCCAAAAAATACAGGGGCTATTTTTCCTGCTAAATAATCCGCAGGGTTTAAAGCGCCATACACACCATCAATTAATTCTACATCTTCTCTTAATACTGCAGCATCTTTCTCTCCAATCTTATCTTGCAGCACGCTACTAGATAAATCTTCAATGGCCACTGTATCTTCTTCAGTGGCTTTGGTACTTGCTGCAAACAAACGTAAATTTTTATCGTGCAAATTGTACACCCCTTTAAATTCCTTTCCACTATTGATAGGCCAGGTCATGGGATGTAATGAAATTTTTAATTCGTTTTCTATTTCTTCTAATAAATCAAATCTATTCTTCCCATCCCGATCCATTTTATTAATAAAAACAATCACGGGGGTGGCACGCATACTACATACTTCCATCAATCTTCTGGTTTGCGCCTCTACTCCATTCACACTATCAATCACCAAAATAACACTGTCTACTGCCGTTAATGTTCGGTAAGTATCTTCGGCAAAATCCTTGTGACCTGGGGTATCTAATAAATTAATTAAGATATTATTGTATTCGAAAGACATTACCGATGTAGCCACCGATATCCCTCTTTGACGTTCAATTTCCATGAAGTCACTCGTAGCATGCTTTTTAATTTTATTGCTTTTAACAGCCCCTGCTGTTTGAATGGCACCACCAAATAACAATAACTTTTCGGTCAATGTTGTTTTACCAGCATCTGGGTGAGAGATAATAGCAAAAGTTTTTCTTCGGTTAATTTCTTTTTCGTACTTCATTATCGTTAAAAATGGCTCGCATTCAAAAAATTTGAACCACGAGCCATTCTGTATTTTATTTAAACTAGTTAGATATCTATTGCTTCGCCATAAGCAGCGGCTACTGCTTCTTTTAATCCTTCACTCATGGTAGGGTGCGGATGTATTGCATTTAAAATTTCATGAGAAGTAGTTTCTAATTTTCTTGCAACTACTGCTTCTGCTATCATTTCAGTGACATTCATACCAATCATATGACAACCTAAAAATTCACCATACTTGGCATCGAAAATTACTTTTACAAAACCTTCGGTTGCGCCTGCTGCACTTGCTTTACCACTAGCCATAAATGGAAACTTGCCAATCTTTACTTCATAGCCTGCTTCCTTAGCTGCTTTCTCGGTATAACCCACACTCGCAATTTCTGGAATGCAATAAGTACAACCCGGAACATTATTGTAATCAATTCCTTCTGGAATATGTGCGTATTTTTTTTCTTGATAAGCAATATGCTCTGCTGCATTAATGCCTTCTTTAGCAGCAACATGCGCTAATGCTTGACCAGGAGAACAATCTCCAATGGCATAAATGCTTGCAATACTTGTTTGTTGATATTTATCTACAATCACACGTCCCTTATCTATTTTAATTCCATTTTGCTCCAATCCTAAGTTTTCAATATTAGCTACCACACCTACTGCACTTAAAACAATTTCTGCTTCCAAGGTAACAAAAGAACCATCTTGTTGTTTCACTTTTGCTTTTACTAAAGCGCCTGATGTATCTAATGATTCAACAGAAGAGTTGGTCATAATTTCAATGCCTTGCTTTCTGTATTGTTTTTCTAATTCTCTAGAAATATCATCGTCTTCCACAGGGACAATTTTAGGTAAAAATTCCACAATAGTTACTTTCGTTCCCATGCTATTGTATACATAAGCAAACTCAACGCCTATGGCACCACTTCCAACAATAATCATACTCTTTGGTTGCGTTGGCAACACCATTGCTTCGCGGTAGCCAATTACTTTTTTACCATCTTGTTTTAAATTGGGCAATTCTCTGGTACGGCCACCTGTTGCAATAATAATATACTTGCCATCTACTACTTGTGTTTTTCCTTCTGCATCTTTTACTTCAACTTTACCACGAGACAATACTTTTCCATATCCCATGATAACTTCAATCTTATTTTTCTTCATTAAAAACTGAACCCCCTTGCTCATTTTATCGGCCACTCCACGACTGCGTTTAATGACTGCTCCAAAATCGTGATTTACTCCAGTGGTCGTAATACCATAATTGGCACTATGTTTTACATATTCATACACTTGTGCACTTTTTATTAATGCCTTCGTTGGAATACAGCCCCAGTTTAAACAAACGCCTCCTAAACTTTCTTTTTCAATAATAGCTACTTTCAACCCTAATTGAGAAGCACGTATTGCCGCAGGATAACCACCTGGACCACTACCAATAACGATAACGTCGTATGCCATTGTAAACTTGTTTTAGTAATTTAATGAGGGTGCAAAAATACCCCGAAAATGTGACTATTCAAAGAAAACCCGAACCATCTGAAAAAACCACTTATTGTCGTTAGGGCGCTGCTTATTCATCTGATTTTCATCATACTTACTCAATCCAAATAAGCCAGCCATATTTCCCCCTCTTACCGCAATTTCTAAATAGCCCGCCGAATTAAACCAAGCCAACTTATCTGCTATAGGTACTTCGCCATAATGATTGCTTAAATCGGTAATGGTTTCGTTGCGCGTAAATACAATTTTAAATGATCTGCCTTGTGCCTGCAAATCAAAATCTTCTTTACGAATATTCACCACCACATTTTCAAACTGATCGATAAATAAAATTTGTCCTTCCATCCAATTGGGACCTAAGGTAGGTTGCATTGGATAAATTTCCTCGATGTCTTGGAAAGCAGTTCCTGCATCGGTAATATTATTTGTTTTTACAAAAGCACCCAATGCATTAAAAATTTCTTGAGTAATTTCTAAAAAAGTATGGGCTTCTTTAAAATCTATTTTAATTATTTCTTTAGGCTTCCCTCCCAACATCATGGTTAAAAAACCATTGTCTGGAGTAATGTAGTATTGATTATTGTGCTTGGTTAAAAGTGCATGGCGTTTTGCAAATTGAAAAAAATTCACCATGATACAATGAATGGTACCATTAGGATAATGCTTCGCTGCATTGTTAAAAATATAAGCCCCTTGCTGATAGTTTTTACTGGATAAATAATGGGTGATATCGGCAATGCCCATACCCGGAATGGTTGACAAAATTTGCCCCTTAACAGCGCCAATAATGAAATCCTCTTGGCCAATATCGGATGTTAATGTAATGATAGGCATCTATTGATAACGAAAAATTGAGTTTTATATTTTAGAAAACCAGGTATTTATTTACCGCCTAGCTACTTCACCAGCACTCCGTCTTTAAAGAAAAAATGATGCACCAATTTGTCGGCCCAAGTAGGAAAATATTTATTCATAAAAACAGTGCGTTTCCCCGTAAAAGTAAGCACCAAACTACGCTTCCTTTTATCAATAGCATGAATAATATGGGTAGCACATGCTTCCGAACTCATCATAGCTGCTTCATCCAAAGGAGATTCCCCCTGCGCTTGCGCATTCTTGTCTAAAGCCGCATTTCGGATATTGGAACTGGTAAACCCAGGGCAAACCCACATCACATGGGTGCCAGAACCATATAGCTCCGTTTTTAAGGCTTCTAGCCATCCGTTTAGCGCAAATTTAGAGGCTGAATAGCCACTGCGACCTGGTAATCCACGATAGCCCGCAATAGAGGAAACACCTACCACCACCCCCTTGTTTTTGAGAATAGAGGGAAGTGCCGTTTTGGTACAATACACCGTTCCCCAAAAGTTAATATCCATTACCTGGTGCAAAGTTTCATAAGAGGTATCTTGAACCAAAGCCCGCATCGAGATGCCCGCATTGTTTATTAATATGTCAATCCCATTCCATTTGGCAATAATTGCTTTCATAAAAGCTTCCACTTCCAAAGAGTTACTCACATCTACTTGCAAGGCGAATAAATTTGAATTTGAATTTTCTTGTTCCAATAAAGCAAGTTTACTTGTATTTCTACCACAAGTAGCCACTTTCGCTCCCAATGCTAGAAACTGCTGTACCAAAGCTTTTCCAATGCCATCAGAACCGCCTGTTATAACAACTATTTTATCTTGAAAATTGGACATCTATTAGTGTTTATACAAATATAAATCTTATTTGAAGATGAATGACTTAGAGCGGTTTAGAGTGGGGAAAATAAATACCCCCTTTTATTTGGATAGTTTTCATTAATGCTTATTTTTGCACTCCTCGAAAAAGGCGGTTAGAATTGGTAGCTCAGTTGGTAGAGCAATACACTTTTAATGTATGGGCCCTGGGTTCGAGTCCCAGCCAGTTCACAACCTAGCTAGTTAATAGCAGCAAAAACTCCGAAATCGTTAAGAAATCGGAGTTTTTTTATGCACTTTGTGGCAGGTTGTAATGATAAATTAAATTACTACTCCTTTACTAAATTCCACCTATTTCTTAAATACAATGCTATCTCAAAATATCTTTAATAATTTTTTCGTGATGATACGTATGGACAGCTAAGAATTTAAATGTATCCTTTGCATTTAGTTCACCAAAAATAGGATGAGTAAAGTACTGATTGTTGTTAGCCTTGGACAAAGCTTCTATACTTTTACGGGAATCTTGAATACTTTGCAAAATAGCAGTATTGCTAAATTCATGGGAGGGAATTGTAAATGAAGGTGCCTTAGCTTTCCCCCTGGGAAAAGCATTCACTAATAAAACAAAAAAAGCTTTAAAATTAAACTTCTTTTTAAATTTAGAAGGATCTGATTTAAGCACTGCAGCACAAACACTATCAATCACCAAACAACTATGTACAATATGCCAGCCTACATTTGCTTCAGAAATAGTTTGGCTTGTTCTTGAAGCATGATCTATATGCGATTCTAAATTGTTTAATAATTTATTTATTTTATACATTTCTAAATTTAATTAAATATAAGAAAGTTTTATTTAAAACTTCTATACTTATTGCTAAAATTATATATCAATGAAACATTCCAATCAAAATTCACACTACCTGCAACATTAGATCTTATCTCTTTATTTAACATATACATGAGTGTAAATGGTGATTTTTGTTTAGCTAGTACTATATTGGAGTTAAAATAATAACCGTCTTGATTATCCATTTTTAAGTAATACAATTGAGGAGCGATATTAAAACTATAGCCAAGAAATAATGGTATTTTATTAATGCTTGTAATAAAATTTACAAAATGAAGACTCTTGGTAGCATCATCTTGTAAGCCATTTCCTTTTAAATAATAAAGTCCAAAATTTAAGTGGTTATTTACTTTATAAGAAGGAGCAAGTTCGGTGGCTATAAAACGTCTAGCTTGAGTAATATTCCTTGATTTCCCTTCTTCAGTAATAGTGCGTAAAGCAAAATTATATGCAGGGTGAATACCAATATTTACTTTAAACTTACCTTCTGTTTTTAACTTATAACGAAACCATACTATTCCACTTCCTTTTCGGCCATCAAAGGTTAAACGAAGATCTGGATCGATACTAAACCTACCCCCTCTTGATAAAGAATAACTTAGGTTAAAGGCCGATTGTTTTAATGAAAAGGTAGGAATAATGGATATCCCATTATTAGTCACCCCTATATTACCGCTTACATGAAACTCTTTGGTGGTGGTATCCTGCGAAAAGCTATATTGATAAAACAGTAAAAAAGAAATAATCATTACACTTTTACGCATGTATTGTATAGTTTTTTGAAAAGGTAAACCTTATATTTTATTTGTTAGATACATTATAACCAAAATGATTATATCGTAAAAATAAAATTCATTAAAAAGCCCCTAATGCAAAGGGTTTTACTTTTTTTTACCATTTGGCCACTTGCCAATAGGCACTCTTTCTATTATTGAAAGTATCGAACAAAAGTGGGTAGTCTTTTCTGTTTCTTACAGGGAAATTATCAAGCCAACTATGCTCGTCTGATATATTCCAAAATGTAACACTATTTATACTTTTTTTGTACTTTCTAAATAGCTCAAAACAATATTTATATACAGCAGATTGTTTGATTTCTTTTTCTTTTGAAAAAGAGGTAGCAGTATCTATAGCTTGTCCTTCTCTTGCTGTATGCTCTTTAGGGTATACCGATATATCTAATTCTGTAATTTGAATGACTAAATCAAGTTTGCTAAAATCACTTAAGGTACTATCAAGTTGACCATAACTGGGTTCATTCACCGCCCAATGGCCCTGTAATCCAACCCCATGAATAGGAACACCTTGTTTTTTTAAATTTGTTATAAGTTGGATGATTTTGGCTCTTTTTGTTGCACTAATTTCATTGTAATCATTGTAAAATAATAAGGCATCAGGATCAGCCTCATGTGCATACTGAAATGCTTTTGCAATATATTCTTCCCCAGCAATTTGATACCATTCAGAATTTCTTAAATATTCATTGGGCGCATCTGAAATGGCTTCATTCACTACATCCCAAGCATATATCTGCCCTTTGTATCTACCCACCACATCAAAAATATGTTTCTTTAATCTTGCTAATAAAATTTCTTTAGACACTTGCTTTCCTAAACTATCAATAAATAACCATTTGGGTGTTTGTTGATGCCAACAGAGATTATGTCCCCTAATTTTAAAATTATTATTTTTTGCAAATGCAACTATAGTATCAGCGTCCTTCCAATTGTATACATTTTCAGCTGGGTGAATTGGTCCCATTTTCATTGAATTTTCGGCTGTTAGGCTATTGAATTCATTTAGAATTAGACTTGCATTTTTATTTTTTAATGAAGTGGCAGATACCGCTACTCCAATTGTAAAATAATTTTTATAATAATCTTTAAGCCCATAAGCGGGGTCTTGGATTACACTTTTTTTATTTGCACTGCATTGACTAAATAATAAGAGGATGGCAAAAGCATAAATACTATTTTTCATGACAATGTGTTTATAGATTGACCTTTTTACCAGTTTTTGCAGCTAAAAATATTGCATCAATAATTTTCAAATCTTTTAGTCCTTCATAGCCATCCACTGGTATCAATGGCTGTTTCCCATTTAAAATAATCCCAGCCATTTCCTCCATTTGAGTTGTTTGATGCACTTGATGAGGATTATTTAATTTTCCAAAATTTGTTCGCCCCTCAATAGGTCCATATCCTGTGGCAGGTAGTAATTCACCAAACCCTTTTTCACCGGTAATGAAAAATCGGTCAAGGTTTTGGATATTGTAAGAAGATAAGCAGGAGGCCACGGCTCCACTAGGAAATCCCATTTGAAATTGAATAGTTTCATCTACTCCTTCCTTAAATTTTTCAAAGTTGGTTTTAGTTTCTTGAGCTGTTACCCAAACTGGCTCTTCGCCCACCATATATCGGGCACCATTAATTGCATAAATACCAATATCCATCATGGCGCCTCCACCAGCGAGTGCTTTATTTAATCTCCATTGTGTAGGGTCGCCAATTTTAAATCCACAAAGCCCTTGAAAATACATCACTTTTCCAAATTTTCCCTCTTTTCGCATATTCACTATTTCTAGTGTTTTTGCTTCAAAATGCATTCTATATCCAACCAATAATTTAACATTCGCCTTATTACAGGCGTCTATCATTTCTTTTCCTTCTTGAGCATTAATGGCCATTGGTTTTTCGCAGATTACATGCTTCCCAGCTTTGGCAACCCTAATAACCTGGTCATGGTGTAAAGCATTGGGGGTAATAACATAGACCGCATCAATCTCAGGATTATCTTTAATACTGTCGAAATTTTCATAGTCATAACAGTTTGCTTCTGGAACATTGTACTTGGATTGCCAATCCTTTATTTTAGAAGGAGTCCCACTAATGAACCCTGTTAATTTGGCCATCTTACAGGCTTGTAATGCATCAGACACTCTTTTACCGTATGAACCCAAACCCATTACAGCTACTCGTAAAATTGGTCCCTCATAGGGTATTTCAATACTTTGATTAGATTGGGCGGTTCCTTTGAATGGTATATTCATAAGCACTAGCCCACCTGTAATTTTTTGTAAAAAATCTCGACGTGAATTCATATTATATTTTTTGAATTTGTAATAATATTAAACGATATAAATTTACTATTAATTTAAACCTTATTGGGTATAGCACGTCCAATAATCCCAGAATTAGAAGTACTTTCTCCCTTTTCATGGTATTCTGCGTCCTCATTCACTTCCCATAAATCGTAAAATTCATTATTAGCTATTATATTTTTCGAAGCCAACATTGCTGTCATCATGCTATGATCTTGATTATTGTATTTATGCATACCATTTCTTCCTAATAAATATAACCCTTTATACTCTTTTAATGCTTCACGAATTATATTGAGATGATTTTTATACTCATAATCATATACAGGATATGCTTTAGGCTGCCTTACAACATACCCATCTAATATTGATTCTGGTTTAATTAACCCAATTTGTACAATTTCCTTTGTAGCTAATTTGATTAAAACATCATCAGTGCTTACCCATAAGCCATCGCCCTCGAAACAGAAATATTCTAACCCATAACATGCCATTTTCGGATCTGGCACCATATAAGGACTCCAAGATTTAAAATTTTGAATTCGTCCAACTTTAACATTAGGTTCATGAATATAAATCCAATTATCTGTAAAGGCATCATCATCATTACAAATTAGTACAACCGTTAAAAAATCACGATATTTTAATTGAGTAGCAGCAATCAAAGCAACATTAGGGAAAGCGGGAACAACTGTAGGTATGAGTTCTCTCATTGGAGCAGAAGATAAAACATAATCAAAACCTTCATAGACAGCACTATTTGAAGTATACACTTTCCAATGTTCATTAATTTTTTCAATTTTACTAACCCCTGTATTCATAAGTATTTGAACCCCTAATGCCTTGGATTTCACCACACACTCTTCCCACATCATACCAGGGCCAAATTTTGGATATCGAAAAGAGTCTATTAATGTTTTAATAATTTTTCCTTTATTATTCTTACCCTTTGGTTTAAAAACAGCATTCCATATTGCACTGCTTAATGATAACCCTTTTATTCTTTGCGCAGCCCAATCTGCTGAAATTTGATTACAAGGAATCCCCCATACTTTCTCCGTATAGGTTTTGAAAAAAATTGTAAAAAGCCTTTTCCCAAAATGATTTGTTACCCAGTCTTCAAAATTTTTAGGATTGCTTACTGGAAATAATTTAGAATAAAAATAGCTAAGTACACACAAAAAACTTTCCAAAATTCCTAAATTAAATAAAGCCTCAAATGGAGATAAGGGATAAGTAAAGAATTTTTTATTATAAAAGATTCGTGAACTTCTTGGACGTTCCAATAGATCATCTGGTAAAATTTCAGTCCAAAAATCTTCAACTTCTTTTGATTTTGAAAAGAAACGATGACCACCAATATCAAAATGATACCCTTTATAGGATTCAGTTCTTGAGATACCTCCAACATAGGTAGGATCTTTCTCAAATACAATTATATCTAGCTGTGCTTTGCCAAGTAAATAAGCAGCCGTTAAACCTGCAGGTCCTGCTCCAATTATAGCTACTTTTTTAGGCATTTATGATAAAATTATGATTTAAATATAGCAATAATTGAACATAAAAAAATAATAAAAGACTTACATTTGATTATAATTTAATAGTAAACTGAGCGTTTTTAATATCAAATAGAATTGAATATGAATAAAATAAGGAATAATCAAAATTAGGCCCACCAAATATACATTTTAACAAATATGATATGTTACTGAAAAAAATACCTTTTGAGATTTATATTATTATAATTACATTTTTTTTACTTTCAAGCTACACATTTAACTCTAAACTAGACTTAAATGGAGATAATGCTAATTATTATATTTACGCAAAATCCCTAGCTTCAGGTCATGGTTATTCAGACTTATCTTCTCCCGGAAATCCTGCAACTGCAAATTTTCCTCCAGGTTATTCTATATTAATGGCTCCTCTTTTTTGGTTTACTGAAAGTATAATAGTACAAAATTATTTAGGAGAAATATTTTTACTAGGAAGTCTTATTTTATTCTATTTATTTGTAGTTAAAAATTGCAATAATAAAGGCTTTGCCTTTTTTATTGCTTCCGTAATTTTAATGAACTTTTTTATTTTACAATTCGCAACTATGATGATGAGCGAATTACCATTTATATTTTTTACAATTGCTACTATAATTTTATTACAAAAAAATGAAACACAGGATAATAATAATAAATTGATATTTTTTGTTTTTATATTTCTGGCTATTTTTACTTACCATATTAGAACGCAAGGAATTGTTTTACTAGGCTCTATATTAATCCACTATCTTTTTGCTAAAAAATGGAAAAAATTATTATTTAGTATTGTAGGTTTTGTAATTGGTATCTTACCGTGGATTATTCGTAATAATTTATTAAAATTACAATCTAACAGATACCTAAGTCAATTGATGCTCGTTGATCAACTTAATCCTGAAAAAGGAAATTTATCATTTACTGAAATATTTTCTAGATTTTCATTGCAATCATGGAATGTAATATCAAAAGAATTACCAAGAACATTTTACTCTTTTTTAATAAAAGATTATGCATTTAATATTTTTTATCCAATTTTAGGTTTTTTAATATTTATAATTATAATCTATGGGGCATGGAACTTTATAAAACTTAGATGGTTTTTGTTAAGCTTTATATTAGGTAATTTTTTTATTATTGGCATTTGGAGTGGAAAAGGATTTGAAAATAGATACTTAATATGCATATTACCAATACTACTATTTTGCTTTTACTTTGGTATAACATCAATCATTAAAGCAATATTTAAATTTGAAATAAAACAGTATTATGTATGGATGATCGCTTCACTTTTTATGCTATTGATTCAATTTAAAGAATTCAAATTTTTAAACGAATTTAACACAGAAGAATACCCAGAAGCATACGCCAATCTTATCAATGTTGCAGAATGGACAAAAGTAAATTTACCGGACAGTGTAATTGTTTCAGTTAGAAAACCATCACTTTTTTACTTGTTTTCAAATAGAAAATCAATGAATTATTTGTATTCATCAGATCCTGATAAAGTAATAGCCAACATGGTAGAAAACAAGATTGACTATGTTGTGATAGATGCCTTAGAATACTCCACTACTAATGAATTTCTAATTCCTGCTATTAGTAAGCACATCAATCAATTCCAACAAGTTTACATTACAGGGAAGCCCGAATTTTATTTACTAAAATTTAATAAAAATGAAGAAGTAAAGAAATAATTATTTACTTCCATATACATATATAAATAAACCGTTTGAACCATTTTTTGATAATTTATAATGACAAATTTCAGTAGTACTTTTTTGCTCTTTTTTATATAGTAATTTAAATTTTGAAAAATCTATATTTGTTGCGAAAAAATCATTCGAAATTACACTCGAATCAACTTCTCGATGTGATATCACTAATAAATTATTAGAATCCGATTTAGATATATTCTTATAGAAATGAAGGCTAGATCTATTTTTATTGAACTCGTGTTCATAGGTATTTTTAATAGAATTCATAAATAAAAGATTCCATGTCCAATTGATAGAATAAATATTTGAAACTTTATATTTTAAAGTTAAGTCAGCTATTTCAACAGCATTAAATTTATCGATTCTAGAGTTAGTGATTGCTTGGGACTGGAAAAGAAAAATAATAAATACTAAGGAACAAAATATTAAAATAATTGAATTATAAAATATTATACCTTTATTTTTTATACACTTTATCATTGATAAAAAGCCTTCTGGAACAATTAGTGAAATATAACTTAAATAAATTAAGGAGTGCCTTGTAGGACTTAGTGTTAGTTTATTAATTATAATTAAAAACATAAAAAAAATGGTCGATAAAGCCGTAAAATAAATAAAAAATCTTTTTATTTTTGAAGTTGATTTAACCATTGATATTATTCCAAAAATTAGACATAATGAATAAAATAATAAAAATATTTTATTCATTACCAATGAATCATTACCAAAACTAGTTAATGAATTAAAGGTTATTACTGCATTCGAAGTAAAGAAATGAAAGGCGTATTTAAAAGATTCTAAAAAATCTAAACCATTCGTAATAAAAAAGAATTGATTGTTAGGGCCAGCATTTAATGCATGTGATGCTATTCCTTCATTAGACTTTGCCTTAAGTATAAAAAAATATAAAAAAGTAATAACGATAACTGATGGGCAAATTATTAAAAATAGCTTTTTAATACTAGTCAAAAATGTTTTTATATTATCAAGAATTAGTAATAAAAAAATAACAGGTATAATAAAAATTATCTGATATTGTGTTAATGCTAAAATCGAAAAAAATATACCATATAAAAGCGCACTACTTAACTTAAATTGATCGAATTTAACTAATAAATTAAAAAATAATAAAAAGCAAACTAAACACGAAAATATAACAATAGCATAAGTTTCCGCCTGAACACTATAAATTATAAACTCCCACGAAAAACTAAGTAAAGTGAGTCCTATAAGAAAGGTATAATATTCACTCTTAAAATGTTTTTTAAAAATTAAATAAAGTATTAAAAACGAAAATATTGCCAATAAAAAGGATGGAATTCTTGACCAAAATAAACTCTCTTTATAGTCTTGATTATTATTAATAAGAAAATAAGTAATAAAGAATTGAAGGGGGGCGTAAGTGGAAGTATAGGCTACATAGCCTACATAAATAAATGGTTTGACTACTTTACCTAAATACTCATTATTACTAACATTAAATTTTGTTGATATTTTATCTAATTTACCCTTATCTGAATAAAGTAATTGATAAATTTGACTTGGAATTAAATCATCAACATGTGAAAAATGTTTATCTAATAGATTAAATCTTATAGAAACCGCAGATATTAAAATTATAAATAGTAATAACCCGTATATTTTTCTCATTTATATATTTTATTATTAAAAATAATGAATATAATTAATAAACGTAATGTTTTAATTATTTGGATCATTTCCTAGTCCGAATATCTCCCTTAGATTTTTCTATTAAGGAGGCTAATTGTTTTACAATAATAGGATACTTTTTTGCTAAATTATATCGTTCACCGATATCATTCTTTAGATTATATAATTGCGGTTTAGCATCATTCCCGGTTTCTATATTTGTTTCTTTATTATAAGCATTCATGTTATTGGGTACAATATATTTCCAGTCTCCTTTAGTAATAGCCAAGCCACCCGATTGCTCAATTACATAATCCCTCCCCTTTTTATCTTTTCCCAATAAAGTATTTAATAAATTATAACTATCAGGTGCATCAGTTTCATTCAATGTTTGTCCTGTTAGTGCATTGAGTGATGCAAATAAATCTATTTGACTAATTAAGGCATCTGTTTTTTCACCCGCCTTTATATTTCCAGGCCACTTTATTATCAATGGCACTCTGGTTCCCGCTTCAAAAATACTGTACTTCCCTCCACGTAATACGCCTGCAGGCTTATGTTCACCCAGCTCTTCAACAGACCTATCAAAATATCCATCATTGACCACTGGGCCATTGTCGCTACTGACAATGATCATGGTATTATTAGTTAGGTGTAAGCTGTCCAAGGCATGCACAATTCTTCCTACTGTGTAATCCAATTGTAAAATAGCATCCCCTCTTAATCCCATTCCGCTTTTACCCCTAAATCTACTTTCGGGATAACGTGGCACGTGGATATCTCCCGTTGCAAAATAAACAAAGAAAGGTTCAGCTGCACTTCTGCCCATAAATTGAATGGCTTTGTCTGTAATAGTGGCAGCAATATCCTCATCCTTCCAATAAGCACTATGCCCTCCACTCATCCAACCAATTCTGCTAATACTATCTACAATCGTTTGATTGTGTCCTTGCGTTGGATCTGGCTTGTATCGAAGCATTTCAGGATTTTCTTTTCCTGTTGGGTCATCGCCTACTTTATTTTGATAACTAACAGTAATAGGATCTTTACTATCTAGGTTCACTACCTTTTGATTTTCTAGATATACACAGGGTACTCTGTCCAGCGTAGCTGGCATAATGAATGAATATTCAAACCCAAGTTGTTTTGGCCCCGGATTGATCTCCTTGTTCCAATCAATCCCTTCCTTTGTTCCCAATCCTAAATGCCACTTTCCAATAACTGCTGTTGTATACCCTGCCGTTTGTAAAGCAGAAGCCATGTTTCCTTTATCCATTGGAATAATCAATGAAGCATCTCCTGGCGCTATGCCTGTTCCATTTTGACGCCAAGGATATCTTCCTGTAAGTAAGCCAAACCTGGATGGAGTGCAGGTGGCTGAAGTAGAATGCGCATTGGAAAACAAAAGCCCTTCTTTAGCAATAAGATCAATATTTGGAGTTTGTATTTTTTTCATGCCATAACAACTCAAATCTCCATAGCCCAAATCATCGGCATAGATGATTACGATATTGGGTTTTACGCTTGATGTACTTTCATGTTTACTTTGTGTTGAAGCCTGCGTAAAGATCAAACTAAATAACAAAATATTGAAACCATTTTTTTTCATTCTACTTTATTTAAAATAATTCATCAGGCAAGGGTACTTTTTTATTGGTGGCTCTAAAATAAGGCATGGGTGTATTCCATCTTCTCAATTGATTGGAAAGAATATTGGATAGCTGCTTTACTTTTTGAGGATACGCATTTGAAATATCTTGTTGTTCTCCAATATCCTCCACAAGATTGTATAATTCTTTTTTGCCTGTTCGCATACTATAAATCATCTTCCATTGACCTTTTCTGATAGCACTATAATAATTAATACCTGGTCCATCTTTAGAAATCCATTTATTAGGCATATGCCATATGAGTTCCCTAGTCGTATCTGAATATTTTTCATTTTTTAAACTAGGCATGAAACTTTTACCATCAATTGTTTGTACCGTTTTATAATTTTTCACTTTTGCCATTTCTAGTATGGTTGGGAAAAAATCTTCTGCAATAACATATTGATTGGCTATTGATTTTGGTTTAACCACCCCCGGCCATTTTACGATCATAGGTTCGCGTATACCCCCTTCATATACCGATCCTTTCCCAGCTTTTAATGGTAGGTTCTGTGTTTGCGCTACCCCTCTTCTTGGTGGAACCAAGCCTAAGCCTCCATTATCACTCATGAAAATGATGATTGTATTTTGATCTACCTTTTTTTGTTTCAAATAATCCATCAAGTCTCCCAAACTTTTATCCATCCCTTCTATCAATGCGGCATATTTAGCTTCTGTAGAATCCATACCTGCATCATAATATTTTTGTACAAATCTTTTATCAGCCATAATAGGCACATGAATTGCATAATGCGCCATACTAAGAAAAAAAGGCTGTTTGTTTTCGATGGGTGTCTCCAATGCATTAAGCGCTTCCTTAGTTAATGCTTCTGTTAAAAAAGTAGCTGACCCAAAATAGGACTCTAAATCAGGAACCGCTTGAGGCTGAGTCTTCCCTGTGATATTTCCATAATTATCTTCGCCTAAATAACTTTGTGGGTGCCCCCCTGCATGACCTGCAACATTTACTATGAAACCCAAATTTTTTGGATCTGTACCAGGGGTTCCCATCGATGCCCAATGTGCCTTTCCTACATGAATTGTGAAGTAGCCATCTTTCTTTAATAAAGATGGGAAGGTCGTAGCATACATTGTTTTTTCAATACCCGGCACTGGACTTAATCCATTCAAGTTCCATTCGGCTGGAGACATTTGATCATCAAGTTCATCTGTATTATTATTTTTATTGGGTGAAGTCCAGCTTGAAATGCCATGATGCGTTACATTCATTCCACTCATAAAACTTGTTCGAGTAGGTGTACACACAGGTGTTGCATAAGCATTGGTGAACTTCATTCCTTCGTCTGCCAACCTTTGCATATTGGGCGTATGGTATATTTTATTGAAAGGCGTAACCTGATTCCAAAAAGGGACTGAACAATCCTGCCATCCCATATCATCTACCAAGAACAAAACAATATTGGGTTTTGCTGAATGAAGTAGTTGATTGCTTTGTGAAAATGCATATATACTAGTAAGACTACAAAAAATAATAACTAAAGCCGTTTTTTTCATACTAAATTTTAATAGCCCACTCATTGTATAATTTTCTGCCAAGTAGTGCATTGGCTTCCGCATCATTAATGAATTGCTCTTTATTCGCATCCCATTGTAATGGACGTTTTAATTGATACCCAATATTGCCGATATTACACATACTTGCAGTTCGATGACCAATTTCAACATCACAAATAGGCTTGGTTCTATCTCTCATGGCTTGTAAAAAATCCTTGTAATGATTTTCACTTTTATAAACATGCTTTTCATTTGGTCCAATTATTTTATCCTTTAAACTTACGGGGGTGGTTTCTACTTTGCCTCTTTGAACTTTTATGACCCCTTCAGTTCCTTGAAATAGAATGGCATTGCTCCACTCCCATGGCTCATGAGTAACCAATGTTCCATTGGGATATTGATACGTTAAATAGGTATGGTCCTTATCGGGACCAAATACTTGCAAAGGCCCGGAATGATCCATGTCCAAAGCCCATTGAACAATATCAAACATATGTGCCCCCCAATCGGTTACTTTTCCTCCACCAAATTCCGAATACATTCTCCAATTGGGAAAAACATCTTTAGTTATGGGAGGGGCTAATTCCGAATTAAAATGAGTAAACGAATTTGGGCCTAACCACTTTAACCAATCCAATCCTTCAGGAATAGTTTCTTCTGGCAAATTAAAAGGTGTTGGCGGAGGCCCCACATTTACTTTCACCAATTTAACTTCTCCAATATATCCGTTTCGAATTAATTCCGTTACTTGTCTAAACTCATTCCAAGAACGTTGCATACTTCCCGTTTGAAAGACGCGATTATTATTACGAGTTGCATTCACCATCGCACGCCCCTCTTTTACCGTTAAGGACAATGGCTTTTCGCAATAAATATCTTTGCCCGCTTCCGCAGCCCTTACGGCCATGGCTGCATGCCAATGATCAGGTGAAGCAATCACTACAGCATCAATATTTTTTAAAGCCAATAACTCTCTAAAATCATTGTATATAGGTATATCTGAATAAGTTCCTGCAGTAGTATTTTTTTGATAAAATTCTTTTATGCTATCAATAGTTAATTGTGCTTTCCCTTGATAAACCTCACTAATGGCATTGATTTTGATTTCCCCCGTTTTTAAAAAGAAATTAGTCAAAGAACGACCTTGTTTTCCGGTACCAATAAATCCCAATTGTATAAGATCACTAGGCGCCTTCATTTTTAAACCGTTCAGGGTTTTACCACCTACTACAAATCGAGGTAAAATCATAATTCCTGCAAAAGCTTTTGCTGTTTGACCGACAAATTGTCGACGACTTACAGAGGATTGATTATTTTTTTTCATTGAAATTCTATTATAATTAATTAAAAGAGAAAAGATTGGCTAATTTATGATGACACTCTATCCTACTAAATAATATTTATTGAGGTAAAGATTTTATGGTTTGTAATTTAATGTCTTTATAAAAAACCTCCGCTCCTTCTGATTGCAATTGCAATTGACCTTTATTTAAAACGCTTAATTCCCCATTCTCCCATTGTTGGGAATTTTTCAAACGCATAACAACATGTCCATTGACCATATGTATACTTTCATTTCCAAAACAGTATAAGTCCAGCACATTCCATTCGCCAGTTGGTTTTTCATAATCACCCGCTTTTTTACAATGCCTGCCCTCTTTGGTATGTTCACCAAAGACAATTTCTGGCGCATTAGGATCATAGGTATAAGTAGAGTCGCTTTTCCTTGATGCAGGAACTGTTTCATACCCTCCAGCTACTCCCCAATAATCACCACAATTCCCTTCTTCAATCTGAAATTCTTGCGAACGTTTCCAAAAGCCATAATCTGCACCATCTTTTCCAACACAATGATACAGCAAGCCGCTATCCATTTTTTTCCCTTTCTTATTAGCCCATTGTAGTTTACCCCATTTAAATTTTAATTGTAGATGATAATTACTAAATGTTTCCTTTGAAGTTAATGCTCCAAAATTTTCACCAGATACACGAATCACTTTATCTCCATTATCTATACTTACTATTGAAAAAACTTTATTAGGGTCATTATTAAGGCCGATGGGATTCCCTGAAAATCTATTTTTTACATAATCAAATTCTGGGCCTATATAAGTTTCCCAACTACTCAGGTCTTTCCCATCGAAAAGAGGAACCCAGCTAGCAGGAGAATCAATTTTTTCTGCACCAAAAAAAGTGGAAATAAGAAGAATTAGTAATAACTTTTTAAAAATAGACTTAGCAGAATTCATAA